>NZ_LXHX01000009.1:0-101917 GCF_001649495.1 Emticicia sp. MM
AAATATTATTTTAAAGATATTTAGGCTTACCAAAATGGAAAGAACAATCGCTTTTGATAAATCGGTCGATGGCTTAGTGCCTGCAATTATTCAGGATTCAATCACCGGTAAAGTTTTAATGCTTGGATATATGAATGCCGAAGCGTATGAAAAAACTATGGCCGAGGGAATCGTAACTTTTTTTAGTAGAAGTAAACAAAGACTTTGGACAAAAGGAGAGACTTCGAATAATTTTCTTCACGTAAAAAAAGTATTAATTGATTGCGATGGAGATACAATTTTGATTAACGCCTCGCCAGATGGCCCTACTTGCCATACTGGAGATGACACTTGTTTTCAGGAGGTAAACGATGGGAAAGTAATGTTTATCAATCATTTACGCTCAGTGATAAGAGACCGTAAGCTAAATCCTTCTGATAGTTCTTACACGGCACAACTGTTTAAGAAAGGCGTAAATAAAGTAGCCCAAAAAGTAGGAGAAGAAGCCGTAGAGTTAGTAATTGAAGCGAAAGATGAAAATAAAGATTTGTTTTTAGGTGAAGCAGCTGATTTATTCTTCCATTATTTGGTGCTTTTAGAGCAGAAAAACTATACTTTTGATGAGGTTTTAGATGTATTGATTAAGCGTCATAAATAAATGTTAATTTGAAAATTTGAGTGTAAAATGATAGAATTCCGTTCGAATTCTTTGAATTTTCTCAATGAATTCATTACTTTTATACGTAATCATTCACCCATATTCTCATTCATATTTATTATGATAAATTATTTAATTCGTTTGGCATGTTGTGCGGCTGCGGTTTATTTCATGCCCCAATTTTTGAGTGAAATCAAGGTAGATTCCATCACAACTTCGTTGATGGTAGCTTTTGTGATGAGTTTCTTGAATACATTTATTAAACCCATCTTAAAGTTGCTTTCATTGCCAATTACACTGCTAACTTTAGGTTTATTTTCTTTAGTTATCAATGTGGGTATTGTTTATTTAGCTGCCTATTTGGTAGAAGGCTTTAGGGTTGGTGGATTCTTACAACCACTTATTTTTGGTTTTGTACTTTCGATTGTAAATAGCTTAGTGGGAGCATTTCAGGATTAGGCTAAATGCTATAAAACTAAAGAGTCCATTGTTTGATGTATATCTCACAATGGACTCTTCGTTTATAAACAGAAAGTATAATTAGAGACTCGCTAAAGTTTCTTTTACTGCTGCGAAGTTTGGTAAATCACCTGCACTTTCAAGTACTTCGGCATATTTAATAACTCCTTCTTTGTCAACAACAAAAGCCGAACGTTTAGCTACTCCTTGCATTCCAAAAACAAATGTATCGTAATAAGCTCCGTAAGCTTGAGCTGTTTCTTTATTGAAATCAGATAGTAATTGGAATGGAAGATTTTGCTCAGCTTTGAATTTACCCAAAGTAAAGATAGAATCTACTGAAATACCTAAAATCTCTGCGTTTAGGCCAGCGTAAGTGGCAATGTCATCACGCATTTGACAAAGTTCAGCCGTACAAACGCCTGTGAATGCCAATGGGAAAAATAATACTACTACATTTTTTCCACGATAATCAGAAAGATTCACTTCTGCTTTATCAGTATTAAATAATTTGAAGTCAGGTGCTAGTTCGCCTACTTTAACAGCCATAATTTTGAATTTATTAAGTTATTGAGATTAAAATAATAACCCACAAATTAAGTAGAAAGTTTGGATAGCTCAAAAAAACTCGTGTCATAGACGTTTAAATTGATAGCCTTTTTGTTTCAAATGTTTAATTAATTTGGATAATTGGTCGTAAAACTTTTCTTTTCTTCTTGGGTCAGTGCCTAAGTGAATGAGTAAAATAAATCCATTTAGTCCATCTTTATTATTCTTTTCATACTTTAAAATGTCACGCATAATAGTTTGATTATTAGCGTATTTATTGCCGATTTCTGGGTAAGTATAATCTCTGTTCGAACCTGTTCCAGCAGTAAAGTTGATGAGCTGTAAGCCATTATTCTTGGTCCATTCAGCAATTGTTTCATTATACCATTCGAAAGGAGGCATAAAATACGGTGCTTTTTCAGGAGTAATGCCAAATTTACTCATAGCCAAATAATTGGACTTTAAGTCATCATCAAATTGTAGTTTGGAAATGAGTAGAGAATCTGGTTTTGTCCAGTCATTATAAAGTAGGTGTTTATCAGAATGTCCGCCTAAGTAATGCCCATCACTGATAAGTTTTTGAATGAGCGAATAGGTTGCTGGATTTCTATAAAATTCACCAGTAAAGAAAAATGAGCCTTTAATATTTTCAGATTTTAAAGTTTGGGCAATTTTTTCACCTCCTTCATAAAACTCATGCCCTGTAAAAGCCAATCGAATTATTTTTTTGTTAGCATCGAATCGAGTAATCGCTCCCTTGTAAATACTTAGTTTTTCGGTAGTTTTAGAAGCATTTTCTAAAGTTGATAAATAGTAAGTCAGACAGGCGGTACCGTCCATGGTTGGCTCGTTGGTTGAATAATCGCCAAAATCATCGTGATAAACTGCCATATTTGACTGAAAATCAGCATATTCGTCAGGAAAGCGAAGGGCAACATATTTTAAGCCTTTAAAAATAGATGTTCTTACGGGTCCATCAACTAATCCGCCATCTATTGGATAATTTTTCAAGTAAGTAAAGGCAGAATGTGGGTCTTGAGGGTAATCGCCCGCAAGAGGAAGACCAACTATCATACTTGTTCCCCACGGATTGCAACCAAAAAGCCAATCACGAAGAGCAGCTTCCATTTCTTCGAAGCCTTTTCCTCCTAATTTTCTATATAAATTGATTTGCGTGAGGGTTGCCGTTACTAAGTTATTTGAACACCAAATAAATGGAATGCCATTCAAGAAAGGATTTTTCTTCGCTCTCGCTTCGATAGCACTCAAACCTTGTTGATAATAAGATTTTAACTCATTATTATTGGTCATTTGAGAAGCCGTTTGGTAATGGCCTGCATTCATGAATGGATACCATTGATAATGTCGAGCGGTATCGTTTATCATCCAAGGTGTAACGGTTTCTTGTTTACTAAAATTGATGGCATCTTGAAGATAATCTTTATTCTTTGTGATTTTAGACAGCTCGGCGGCGGCCAATTCCATATCATCAGTCCAATTGTCTTCCTCATAAAAGTAGGGTGCACGGCAAGGAGCCGTTTGACAAGCCCCTGGATTCTTTTTACCCCAATCATAGGCATCAATAGCCTTCTTTTTTAGTGTTTTAGAAAAATCAGGATAAAATTTCTGTAAAACTTCCGAGCCTAACGCAAAAGTTGAAGCATATTTACCAGCAGTAGACGCAATTCCCGTTGCCCTACTTTTATTTTGGAAAGCTCCTTGTGGTTTACCTGTACAAAAATATACGGGTCGCATAGTTCCTTTCCCATAAGAATTAGGGTCGTTGTTGGGTAAACGTAAGCCGATGTGGTCGCGGTCATCAGCAATCTGATTATACATCTCTCCATAAGCAGGATTCATCTTTACAAGCCAGTCGATTCCCCATTTGATTTCGTCAATAATATCAGGAATACCATTGCTGCCTTCCAAGCCATTTGCTTGATGAAAATCCTTAAATACAGTCGGATTATTTTTATAGGCCAATAACATTTGATAAATCGCATTGGCCGAAGTGGTGGTGTATTGCAAATAATCAGAAGCATCGTGCCAGCCACCTTTTACATCAATATGGGTAGAATCTTTTTTGGGGTCAGGGTGATAAACTCTAAATCCATCGTGTATGTGGCATGAGTCTTTCAAGAAGGGATTATATCCACAACGTTGTTGACGCATATATTTTAGCAAAAAATCGGCAGAACCGGCATAAACCTCCTCATCAATTCGAAATTTAATTGATTTACTATCATTGGTTTGAATATAATAAGCTCCCTTTTTTTGAAAATTGGAGAAGTCTAAGCGATAAGTAGAAGTAAAATTGCCAAATGCTCCATGATTTTTGATTTTATTAGAACTAAAAACTACCTTATCCGTAATGGCATCTTTAATAGTAAATGATTGCAATGGCTTTTGGTGCTTACTCAGAACTACGGCAACTTTAACAGCCTTGGGTAAATATCCTAATTGGTTGACTCTAATGTAGGTTTGAGCTGAAACAAGGAATGGGAGGGCTAAAATCAAAAAGAAGGTTTTACAAAATTTCATGTTTAATGGTGTTGATGTGCTGAGTTTTTTGTGAAAATACTTACTTTGCAGTAAAAATCGAATTTTTATTTCAAAGAATTAAAAGTTTGTATTTTATCTCAACTTCATCAACTACAACAAAACAATGACACAAGAAGCAATTAAAACTTCTATTTTTGATTTATTTAAAATTGGTCCAGGGCCATCTAGTTCACATACTATCGGGCCAATGAAAGCAGCTTATGACTTTTTGCAGAGAGCGAAGGCTTCAGCTCAAAGTACAACTTTACATCAGCCTAAAATAATGATTCATTTGTATGGATCTTTGAGTGCTACTGGTAAAGGACACGGAACTGATCGTGCGGTAATTGCTGGATTATTGGGTTGGTTGCCAGATACTTGCGAGCCTACGGCCTTTACAGCATTACTCAAAAATCCCGATGATTTGTACATAACACAAGTAGGTAATTATGAGGTGTCGTTGACAGCTAGAAATATTGTGTTTGAACGTAAACGCTATGAATCGCCACATCCTAATACGTTGGTTTTTAAGTTGATTGAGAATGAACAAATTGTGCTTGAAGAAGAGTATTATTCAGTAGGGGGTGGTTTTATTCAACGTAAAGGAGAAGACGCTCAGGCACAAAATGATAAAGAGCCTGTGTTTGGATTCACAACGATGAAAGAATTAAAAGAACATTTAGCCAAGCAAAAAATCACGCTTACTGAATTAATGATAGCCAATGAAATGGCATTGACGGGTTTGAGTAAAAAAGAGATTTTTCAGAAAATTGATGATATACTCGAAGCTATGCACAAGGCTGTAAAGCGAGGATTGCGTCAGAAAGGTCTTTTGCCGGGAACTATCAAACTGCGTAGAAAAGCTCCAGTATTATATGCACAAGCTAAAAATACGGCCTCAACTACCGATAGTTTTATGGTTTTCTTGAACGCCTATTGTATGGCAGCTTCGGAAGAAAATGCGGCTGGAAATATTGTCGTTACTGCCCCTACATCGGGAGCTTCAGGCGTGATTCCGGGTGTATTTTTCCTATTGCGAAATCATTATCATTATGACAAACAACGTTTGAGAGAAGGAATGCTAGCTGCTGCTGCGGTGGGTTACTTAATCAAGCATAATGCGAGTATTTCGGGTGCAGAAATGGGTTGTATGGGCGAAATCGGGTCAGCTTCTGCAATGGCTGCTGCCATGTTGGCCTATTGTGCAGGAAAAAGTATTGAAATTGTAGAAGCTGCGGCCGAAATTGCCATCGAACATCATTTAGGAATGACCTGTGACCCAATCGGGGGGTATGTGCAAATACCTTGTATTGAACGAAATGCCATGGGTGCAATAAAGGCGTATAATGCTTACTTATTAGCCGCATCGGGTAATGCCTCGGCACAGAAAATATCACTTGATAGTGTTATAAAAGTTATGCGTGCAACGGGCCGAGATATGTCGAAGAAATATAAAGAAACTTCTCAGGCAGGTCTAGCATTGAGTGCAACTGAATGTTAGAAAACTAAAGTATTCCATTAATGCGGATTTGATTTGTATATTTTCCGAAATAATGTAATTTTGAATTAACATTTTTAAAAAAATGACCCAAAATGGTATAGTTTTTGAACCAATTCTACAAATTGATAAATTATTGAGGGAATGAAAAATATCTACCCACAAGGTATTAAGGTAGGGCTACTGACCTTAGTACTATGCACACTACTTATAATGAATGGTTGTGAAAGCAATAATGGAGACAACCCAATACCAGTGGCTGCTACTGATACAACTACTGCCAGTGCTGCTATTCGATGGGGAAAGATGTCTTTATTTATTGCAGAAAAAACACCTGGAAACTCTCCCACGTATGCTTCAAGGGGTTTTGGATATATTGGTCTAACTATGTATGAGAGCATAGTTGGTGGTTTTAAGGCATATAACTCGCTTGCTGGGCAGTTAAATGGTTTAGTTACTTTACCAAAGATAGATTCAACCCAAAGATACAACTGGGTACTGAGCTTAAATGCCGGACAATCTTGGATTCATAAAAATATTTACGAACAAACTTCTGAAGCCAATAAAAGAACTATAGATTCACTTGAAGCAAAGATTTTATCTGAATATAAGGCTGAAAATCAGGCGGTTATTGAGCGTTCGGTGAAGTACGGGCAAGAAGTGGCAAAAGCTATTTTTGAATGGTCAAAAACAGATGGAGGATATCAAGGTTATAATCGTAATTTTACAACAGATTATGTATTACCCGTAGGGCCTGGTTATTGGAAAAGTCCACAATTTAGTCAATCTCCTAGTACTTTACCTTTACATCCTTACTGGGGTAAAAACCGTACTTTTGTATCAACAAATAGCAGCTTAGCAGTACCTAGGCCTATTACTTTTAATTCTAGTTCATACTCACAATATTATGCACAGTTTTTGGAAGTTTACGCCAAAAATCAAGTATTGACACAAGAAGAAAAAGAAATTGCCCTATTTTGGGGCGATGACCCAAGCCGAACATTTACGCCACCGGGTCACTCTTATAGCATCGCAAGAATTGTAGTTAGAACAGCCAAGCCACCATTGATTAAAGCAGCACAAACTTTTGCTATGGTTGGAATGGCAATCGGAGATGCTTTTATAAACTGTTGGAAGGCAAAATATACATATCATGCAGAACGCCCATCGACTTTTATTCGCACATATATAGATGCATCATGGTTACCTTTTTGGCCAGAGCCTCCATTTCCAGCGTTTTATTCAGGCCATTCAGTGCAATCGGCCGCTTCGGCTACGGTACTTACCAAGCTGTATGGTGATGAGTTTAAATACGTGGATAACTCGCATGAAGGACGTGGACAAGACCCACTCACTTTCATTTTCTATAAGAATCGTTCGTATAGTTCATTTTGGGAGGCTGCTCAAGAATCAGCTTATTCAAGATTATTAGGTGGAATTCATAATAGAAGCGATAATGACACAGGCTTAGCTGAAGGGCGTAAGATTGGTCAAAATGTAAACGCATTGAAGTGGCTTAAATGAGTTTTTTTGAGCGAAATACAATAAGGAGGAGAAAATAGCAATTTCTTCTCCTTATTGTATAAACTATGTTGTGCTCATAGCCAAAAATACACCATTTGTCCAACCAAATCCATCTTGATTGGGATATTCTCCCCCTCCAGCCATTAATCTTTCATCTACAACATTATATTTTTCGGTCATTTTGCCTGTTTTTTGATATACCCTACGGTTTAGAGCTAACCAACGACTTCGAATTTCGTAGGCCAAATCTTCAATTTGATAATTTAATAGACCTTTATAAGTTATCCATTGTAGAGGAGCCCAACCATTGGGCGAATCCCATTGTTGACCTGTATTGACAAGTGTAGTCTGTAATCCACCACTTTTCAAGAATTTATTTTTTATATTATCCGCAATTTTTTCGGCTTGCTGTGCTTCCACAATCTTAAAATAAAGTGGGAAGACAGCCGCCAATGTTTGGTGTGTTTTTGGGGTATTTGAAATAAAGTCGTAATCAAAGTAAAACCCCTCTGTCTCATTCCAAAGGTATTTTTGTATTGTATTTTTTCTTTTTTGAGCTAATTGTTGAAATTCGTCTGCTTTCAAACTATTATTCATTAAGGAATAAGTACTAGAAAGAGTATCTTCCAAATTATATAATAGACAATTTAGGTCAATCGGAATGATTTCTGTCGTATGGATACTCGAAAAATCGTGGGTATCTCTAAACCATCGGCTGCTAAAATCCCAGCCTGATTCGGCTGCGGCTCTAATATGGCGAAATAAATCATTTGGACTTTGACTTGATTGGTGAGAAAGTTCAAGGTCTTCTTTGAATGATTCAGGGCGAGGAGTATTATTTTCGTCCCAAAATCTATTTAAAACATTACCATCAGGCATTAATACAACTCGGTGAACTGCTCTTTGATGGGGTGATAGTTCGTTTCTGCCATTCATCCAAAAATGATATTCCTGCTCAAGATATGGTAAGTATTTTACAAGTATTTCTAAGCCTTTTTCTTCACTTAAAAGTTTTACCATTTGTGCATAAAATGGTGGCTGAGAACGCCCTATATAATAGCTTCTATTTCCATTCGGAATATGCCCGATTGTTTCGAGTAAATATGAAAAATTATCAATCATTGATTCTATCATATCTATTCTGCCTGAAGCACGTAAACCAAGCATCGTAAAATAGCTATCCCAATAATATACTTCACCAAAACGCCCACCCGGCACAACATAAGGTTTAGGTAGTGGAATAAGTGAACTATTTTCATGTTCGGGTTCACGCGTTAGAACTTTCCAAAGGGTATCTAAATGTTCTTCAATCGAATGTTCTTTATTACTTTCATAAGCCGCTGTTCGATTGACAGGCATATCAAAGTGTGCCTTAATGAAAGCTTTTAAATCAAAATTTGCTTGATTTTTTTCTTTAAAAAATTTCTTGTTAATGACCTCTAAACTTTCTTTAGCTATACAGTCAGGAAAGGTTTTATTATCAGGGAAAACATTTTCTAACTGCACTTTTTCGAATAAAAGCCCTAATTCATAGATATTTTTTATCGTACGCTCCATTTTAAGATAATAGGTAAATAAAAGTATTAATGTCCGCTAGAATGATTACCAAACGAAACTTCAGTATTAGATTTCTTCTGTAAAGAATTGAGTATAAACAAGCAAACCATCAGAATGCTCATCGGAATTAATGATAAGTAAAAAGCTGTTTGCCCTGTGAATGCTTCAAAAACGTGTCCTGTTATGATAGAACCAGTAGTACCGCCTAAGGCAGAAAATACAACAATTAAACCCGACATTGGGCTGTGTAGATGTTTTGGCAATGAGCTAAGAATAACAGAGTTGATCGTAGGATATATTGGGGCTAAAAATATACCCATAATTGGGAAAATATAGGCTACAATAGGTGCGTTTGTCCAATTTGTATCAGGCGAAGCCATAATGCCTTGCGTGAGCGGAAGCGTAAGTAGTACCAACGAACCGCAAGTAATTATACAGATAGTTAAAACTAAAATCCAGCTAAATCGACGAAGAATTACGCCCGAAGCAAAACGTCCAACGGCAAACGCTCCCGCTAAAATAGCTCCCGCCTGAATTCCCATACTCGCCGGAACTTTTAGAATATCCTTATAAAAAGTAGGCGTCCAAGTCTGAAAGCTTTGTTCGATTAGCACAAATAAAAACACGCTGATAATAAATACAATTACAAGAGGAAGTGCAATTAGGCGAAGCATTGCCAAGAAATCGCTACTCAAAGACGAACCCTCAACTTTAGCCTCTGATTCATCTAAGTTGGCGGTCATTAAGAGTATAAATGCCAGTAGTGATAAACCTCCTAAAATCCAGTAAACACTTAGCCAAGCTGCTGATTTGGGATTATCGTTATCAATAAATAAGCTAAAAAGAATATTTCCTAACAAAACCCCAATCATGAATGTACCTTCAAGTAAACCCATAAAACTTGAATGTTCTTTAATATTTTTCGTAATAAGGCCGATTGTGGCAAAAACTGAAACCTTAATCAAAGCAAATGAAATTCCTACTACTAAGAATAAGAGTTTAAAATGCCAAAAACCATTGGCGTAGGGAATCGTGAAAGAAATAGCACTAACCAATGCCAAAGCAATAAGCATGGCTTTTTTATAGCCAATTTTGGGTAAAAAAGAGGCTAAAATAAATGAACAAATGGCAATAGGTAAATCTTTGAAACCTTCAAGAACTGAGGCGTCTGATTTTGAAACATCAAAATTGCGTTGTACTTGTAAGATTACAGCACCTACACTATTGAGCAATATTGCAAAGACAAAATAGTTGAGGTATAATGATAGCTTGATTTTCCAGTTTTGCATAGAGGATTGTTTTTAGGGTTGAAGTTTCAGCAGAACTTGTTTTTTTATCAAAAAAAGCGAGCAATTAGCTCGCTTTTATAATCCATCATAGGTTTTGCTCTCCTTAATCAAAAACTACGTTTTTTGCGTTAGTTTATGAAACAAATTTCGGAAGTCTGATTTATAAAAAATATACTTATATTAATATTCTTTTGTTCTGTATTATTATTTTTATAAAAAAATATATAAATCAAATATTAATAGAGTGAAAACCCCCTTTGAGCAAATTCAGAATGACGAAGGAAGTTCGTTTAGATTTTTACATCAAAAAGTAATTGCCCAACAATTTCCTTGGAATTATCATTACCACCCAGAGTTTGAGCTGGTATTAGTTTTTGAGGGAACTGGTAGGCGACATGTGGGCAATCATTTGAGTTATTATGAAGATGGAGATTTGGTTCTGATAGGTTCTAATTTGCCTCATGCAGGCTTCGGCTATGATGCATTAGGCGTGCATGAAGAAATTGTGATTCAGTTTAAAGATGATTTTTTAGGAGAAAAGTTTTTTGAAAAACCTGAAATGAACCTCATTAAAAAACTTTTCGAACGTTCACAGCAAGGTATTCAGTTTTATGGAGAAACGTATGAAAAAGTGAGAGATTCCTTAATAAAACTCATTGATTTGTCGCATTTCGAACGTTTGATAGGTTTACTGAATATTTTTCAAGCTTTAGCTGAATCAACCGAATATCATCTTCTGAATTCTTATGATACCCGCTATGATTTTAATCAGAAAGACCAACTTCGTTTAAAACGAATTTATGAGTATGTAGAGCAAACGTATCAACAGCCAATCAATATTCGTGAAGCAGCCAATATAGCCCATCTGACAGTTCCAGCTTTTTGTAATTATTTCAAAAAAGTAGTTAACCAGACTTTCACTGATTTTGTAAACGAATATCGAATTAATAAGGCTTGCCAGTTGCTCATGACCGAGATGAGTATAACAGATGTGTGCTTCGAATGTGGATTTACGAATAATTCGTATTTCAGTAAGGTTTTTAAGGAGATAAAAGGCAAAAGTCCTTTAGAATTTAAAAAATTAGTTCTGAGGAAATGAAAAAGAGTGTCTGACTAAAACACTCTTTTTATAATTATCTGAGTTATATTGTAGCTTCGCTGCTTGGTTCTTTAATCGCTAATTGTCCACAAGCGGCATCAATATCTTTACCACGGCTTCTACGTACATTGACAACCACGCCTTTATCTTCTAAAAACTTCGCAAACTTACTAAGTTTATCTTCCGTTGTATTGATATAGTTTGCCTCAGCGATTGGGTTATATTCTATAATATTTACTTTGGCAGGTACTTTCTTCGTAAACTCCCAGAGTTCTTTGGCATCTTGTAAAGAATCATTGAAATCGTTGAAAACAATGTATTCGAAAGTGATACGATTCCCAGTTTTTTTATAGAAATAATTCAATGCTGCTGCTAAGTTTTGTAATGAATTACTCTCATTAATCGGCATGATTTCATTACGTTTAGTATCATTGGCAGCGTGTAATGAAAGTGCTAAATTAAACTTAACTTCATCATCGCCCAACTTTTGAATCATTTTTGCGATACCTGCGGTACTTACAGTAATTCGTTTGGGCGACCAATTAAGTCCATCAGGCGAAGTAATACGATTGACCGACTCCATCATACCCGCATAATTGAGCAAGGGTTCGCCCATTCCCATATATACTATATTGGTAAGTGGTTGCTGATAATGCTCTTCGGCTTGTTGTTTGATGAGTACTACTTGGTCGTAGATTTCGGCAGCATCAAGGTTGCGTTTTCTTGCCATGTAGCCCGTTGCACAAAATTTACAAGTAAGCGAACAACCCACCTGAGATGATACACAGGCTGTCATGCGGTCGTCAGCAGGAATCAAAACGCCTTCTACTAAATTTCCGTCAAATAGCTTAAAACCTGATTTAATGGTTTTATCATTACTGACTTGTTTTTTGAGTACTGAAACAGCTCGAATTTCGAAATGTTCTTTCAGTAAATCACGGGTTTTTAATGATAAGTTGGTCATATCATCAAAACTCCAAGCCGATTTTTTCCACAGCCACTCCGAAATTTGTTTGGCTCTAAAACCTTGTTCTCCATTGGCTGTGAGCCAAGTTTTGAGTTGTTCGGTCGATAGCTTTCTTATATCTTGTTTGCTCATATATGCTTTGTTCGAATGCTTTTTATTTTTAGTCGAAGCGAATCTATTTTTCACTTCATGGTGCAAAGTTCCGAAATAATCGTTGGTTTTGCCAAGAATATGAGTTTTATCGTTGAAAAACCTTACATTTGCCTTAATTACCTAACAAAAAAAAGAGACAGAAATTCGTAAAAAATGAAAAGATTTGAAAATAAAGTAGTTTGGATTACAGGAGCATCTTCAGGAATAGGCGAAGCCACTGCCTATGCATTTGCGAATGAAGGTGCGAAATTAATTCTTTCGGCTCGAAGAGAAGAAGAACTTTTAAGAGTGAAAAAGGCTACTGGTTTGACTGATGCCGATGTATTTATTTTACCTATTGATGTTGAGAAGGCGGACGAAATCGAGCCTAAAGCCCTGCAAGCCATTAGTCATTTTGGGCGAATAGATGTACTTTTCAATAATGCAGGAATTTCGCAGAGAAGTTCAGTCCTCGAAACTGATATGGCGGTGTATCAGAAAATTATGAACCTAAACTTTTTTGGAGTTGTAGCCCTTACAAAGGCGGTATTGCCCGCAATGAAAGCTCAAAAAAGTGGACATATTGCCGTAACAAGTAGTCTTTCTGGGAAATTAGCAACTCCAATGCGTTCGGGTTATTGTGCTTCAAAGCATGCTTTACATGGTTTTTTTGATGCCCTTCGTGCTGAAGTTTTCGATGATAAAATAGGCGTGACTTTGATATGTCCGGGTTATATCAAAACGAATATTTCCTTAAATGCAGTTGCGGCTGATGGCAGTAAGTTTGGAAAAATGGATGAAAACCAAGCAAATGGAATGCCTGCTGAAGAATGTGCCCGCCAGATTGTGGATGCTATTTACAAGAATAAAGATGAGGTTTATATGGGTGGAAAAGAAGTTTTAGGCGTGTATTTAAAAAGATTTTTTCCGAAATTATTAGCCAAGATTGTGCGAAAACAAAGCCCTAAATGAGGCTTAAAAATTGAAATAAATTAGTTATTTTTTATCATTTTAGGGCTTTCATAAGCCCTTTTTTTTTGATTTTTTAGACTAAAATACTCATGAAAAATTAAATTATATCGCACAAACTTTGATTTTGGTCATACTTTTGTTTTCGTTCATCGCATTCCTTTGCAAAATATCTATTTTTATCAATACTTTTATTCCAGTATAAATAAATACATAACTTAATTTTTACAAACTAACAACAAACTGTATGAGGAAACTTCTACTCGCCAGCATTATGCTGGTGTGGGCTGGCTTTGCATTCGCCCAAGACAAGACCGTTTCAGGGAAGATTACTTCCGCTGAAGATGGCTCTCCACTTCCGGGTGTGAGTGTAATAATTAAAGGAACTACTAAAGGTGCCACAACTGACGGTAACGGGGTTTACAAAATTTCTGCTCCCGCTAACGCGACACTAAGCTTTAGCTTTATTGGTTTTGAGACGATATCTGAAAATATCGGAAACAGAACAATTATTGATGTACAGATGAAGTCGGATGTGGGACAACTCAATGAAGTTGTAGTAACGGCATTAGGTATTTCGCGTGATAAAAGGTCTTTGAATTATACGGTTCAAGAACTAAAAGCTGACAAGCTTACGGTAGCTCGTGATGCCAATGTTGGTAATGCCCTTGCGGGTAAGATTGCAGGTGTTCAGGTATTAGGACAGTCAGGGGCTAAATTTGGTTCACCAAATATTAGAATTCGCGGTATCAACTCATTGACTGGGGGAGACCCACTTTATGTAGTTGATGGTACGCCAGTGGCAAGTATCGGTGATGTAAATATGGATGATGTTGAAAATCTATCAGTATTGAAGGGGCCTTCAGCAACTGCACTTTATGGTAATCGTGCTTCGGGTGGTGTAATTGTAATTACAACCAAAAGAGCAAAAGCAGGTGAAACAACTTTCAACGTAAATCACAGTACTACGCTTGATATGGTAGGCTTATTGCCAAAATATCAGAATGAATATGGTGGTGGTTATTCGCAAGATTGGGAAACTTTCAAATACAATCCTGCGATTGACCCAGCTGATTGGAAGGCTTTTGATGGACAAAAAATCTTGGATTATTCTGCCGATGAAAGCTGGGGGCCTAAATTAGATGGAACATTACACCGTTCGGCATTCTCTTGGCAACAAGGCCCTGAATTTGGACAGTTGACACCATTTTCTCCAAACCCGAATAACGTAAGAGATTTCTTCGAGAAGCCTGTAAGCAATAACACAAACTTTGCTTTTGCCAAAGGTGGAGATAACTTCCAATCACGTATTTCTTTTACTCATATTGATACTAAAGGTATCGTTCCTAATAGTAGCCAAAAACGTGACTTCGTTAGTTCAAAAAATACGTACAACTTTACAAGTAAGTTTTCAGCTACTCTAGATGTAACTTATTCAGCGACACGTGCAAGAAACGTTCCAGCAGATAACTATGGTTCATCGGGTGGTACTGCCGCAAGTGGTTTTACGGGCGTAGCTCCAGGTGCTACTGTAACTGGTTATAACCAAACGATTGGTTCATTCAACCAATGGTTCCAACGCCAGTTGAGCATTGATGATTTAAGAAACTATAAAAATCCAGATGGTACTTACCGTAGCTGGAATATCGGTGGCCCACGTGATGCTAAACCAAAGTACTGGGATAGCCCTTATACACAAATGTATGAGAGTACAAACCTTAATAACAATGACCGTATTTATGGTAGCTTAGGCTTGGCTTATAAAATTACTGATTACTTGACAGCTTCAGTAACTTCGCGTAGAGATTGGAGAAATTATTACGGAGAAGGACGTATCGCTTACGGTACATTGAATGCTGGTGGTTTAGGTGCTTATGCAAACTATGCAACAACTGGCTACGAAAATAACCACGAGGCTTTATTAGCATTTAACAAAAACTTCAATAAGTTATCGGTTGTGGCTAATGCAGGTGGAAATATTCGTTATTCAAAAACGGGGGTATATTCACAATCTACGGTGGGTGGTTTAACAACACCAGGTTTCTATAATATTGCAGCCTCAAAAGACCGTCCATCTGTTCAAACACTTACTTACGAAAGACGTGTAAATAGTATTTACGGAAACGTAAGTTTAGGCTATAATAACATTGCTTTTATCGAAGGAACAATTCGTAACGACTGGTCTTCTACTTTACCAAAGGCTAATAATTCATATTTATATCCTTCTCTTGGTGGTAGCTTTGTTTTATCAGAGATTCTTCCTAAGAACAATGTATTGACTTATGCTAAATTAAGAGGTAGTTACGCTCAAGTGGGTACTGATGTGGGGCCTTATGCGATTGGTCTTACTTATTCAACGGGCAACCCATTTGGTTCAAATCCAACGCAATATTTACCAACTCAATTACCAAACCAAGACCTTAAACCAGGGCTTTCTTCAGCTTATGAAGGTGGTATTGACTTGAAATTCTTTAACAACCGCTTAGGATTAGAATTCACGGCATACCGTAATAATAATAAAGACCAAATTATTGGTTTATCAGTACCATCTACTAGTGGTTTCTCGTCAGCCCTTATTAATGCTGGTTTGATTCAAACACAAGGTTTTGAAATTCATATTGGAGCAACTCCAGTAAAAACTGCAGGTGGATTTACATGGGATGTTGATGTAAACTTTGACCGTAGCCGTTCTAAGGTTGTTGAATTGGCAGAAGGCTTAACAAATTACCAATTAGGTGGCCCAACTTGGAGAACATTGACGGTGAATGCACGTGTTGGTGAGCAATGGGGACTTTTAGTAGGTAGAGGCTATAAATTAAACGATAAAGGAGAAAGACTTATCGGTACAGATGGCCACTACATTCCACAAGATAATAAAGTATTAGGTTCGGTACTTCCTAAGTTTAAAGGTGGTTTATTAAATACGCTCACCTATAAAAACTTCTCATTCCGTGCTAATATCGACTTTATTGTTGGGGGTAAATTCTTCTCTACAACAAAAATGTTTAATGCTTATGCAGGTTTAGCGGCAGAAACGGCAGGCTTAAACGAATTAGGCAATCCTAAGCGTGACCCAGTTTCTCAAGGTGGTGGTATTTTATTACCGGGTGTAACGGAAGATGGTAAACCAAACACCGTTCGTGTTGAAACACAAGAATACTACGAAGACAAAATGTTTGCTTTCAACGAAAGATGGATTTATGACCAAACTTATGTGAAGTTAAGAGAGGTTTCGCTTGGCTATAACTTACCTAAGAGCATCATAGGTAGTAAAGTTTTCAAATCAGCGAAAGTGGCTTTCATCGTTCGTAACCCAGTGTTGATTTACAGTGCAGCTGGTGGTGGTATTGATATTTCTGAAGCAGAAGTTTTCTGGACAGAGGGTGGTCAGTTACCTCCAGTTCGTTCGTTTGGTGTTAATCTAAACTTAGGCTTCTAATTTATCTCACTGCTTTTATTTAAACAGACATTTAGTATGAAAAAATTATCAATATATAAAACTTTAGCTATTGCAGCTGTATTGGGTGTTACCAACACAGCTTGTGACCCAGGCGATTTTGGTGACATGAATGTCAGCCCAAATAGTCCTTCTTCACCAAATACAGCGGGGCTTCTTACGGGGGCATTACGTAATGTAGGCTCTATGACAACTGATATGGTTCCAGCACTTTATACGCAACAATTCGGAGACGTAACTTACATCGAAGAATCTCGTTATAAAACTATCAACTTTAGTTATAATGGTTTTTATACGGGGCCTTTAAATGCATACCAGACAATTATTAATTTGAATACAAATGCTGAAACAAAGACAACTGCTGCAGCCAATGGTTCAAACAATAACCAAATTGCTTTGGCTCGTATTGCGAAGGCTTACACATACCTTTGGATTACTGACCGTTGGGGAGATATTCCTTATTCGGAAGCCTTGAAAGGCAAGGCTGATTTTAGTCCAGCTTTTGATTCTCAGCAAGCCGTTTACAATGATTTATTTAAAGAATTGAAAGAAGCCCAAGCTCAATTTGACGGAGGTAAGTCGGTAGTTGGCGATATTCTTTTGGGCGGAAATGCTGCTCGTTGGAAGAAATTTGCTAACTCTCTAAGATTAATCATGGCTCTTCGTTTATCGAAAATTGACCCTGCAAAGGGTAAAGCAGAGTTTACTGCTGCTTTGGCTGATGGTGTCTTAACATCAAATGCGGACAACGTAAAATATACTTACTTGTCAGAAGCAAATAATGAACACCCATTATATAACAATTATATTACTACAAACCGTAAAGATTATGCAGTAAGTGATGTTTTTGTGAATTATTTGTTGAAAACAAATGACCCACGTATTGTGGCTATGGCAGATAAAAATATCAATCAGCAATATGCTGGTGTACCTTATGGGGTTTTTCCTGCGGCATCTAAAGCTCAAGATGTATCGTTGGCAGCTGCTTCGATGCGTCAGCAAAATTCGGCGGCTAACGTGCTAACTTATGCACAAGTATTATTTTCACAGGCTGAGGCGGCTAAATTAGGTTGGATTCAAGGCGATGCAAAGGCTCTTTATGAAGCGGCTATCACTGCTTCAATGCAACAATGGTTAGGAGCTGCAGCAACTAGCACGGCTGTAGCTGATTTGTTGAAACAAGATGGAATTGCTTACAAAGAAGCAACGGCATTAGAGCAAATTGCTACTCAGAAATGGGTTGCTTTGTTTTACCAAGGAAATGAAGCATGGGCCGAATGGCGTCGTACTGGTTTCCCTGCATTGAAACCAGCTTCAAAACCATTGAATGCCAGTGGACAAATACCTCGTCGTATGGCTTATGTAGCTACAGAAGGAACTTTGAATAAAATAAACTACGATAAAGTAGTTGCTGCTCAAGGCCCAGATACACAAGATACTCGTGTATGGTGGGATAAGAAGTAGTACTCTGATTAGTAGATATTTGCAGGCGAGAGAGGTATGTTAAAAATCCTCTCTCGCTTTTTTTAATATTCTAACTTTTATTTAATACATGGTGTATACGTAAATGGAATTCAAAAAAAAATCATAAAATGTTATGCAAACCCACTATTTGCAGAGAAGTATTTATTATTTTATTTTAATAATACTTATTTGTATGTAAAGTGTTTATAATCAATGAGTTTTCTTTTTGTTTGTTGCATTTTATACACGTATTTATACTTAATATTTTATAATAGGTTATAAAAACTTCGCTAATATTCTTTGCAAAATATTGTTTTTGTCCATAACTTTATTGTCAAATTGGCAGAAATGCCAAATATTCTAAACTAAAAACTAACAACAAACTGTATGAGGAAACTTCTACTTGCCAGCATCATGCTGGTTTGGGCTGGCTTTGCTTTTGCCCAAGACAAAACAGTTTCGGGGAAGGTAACTTCTTCTGAAGATGGCTCTCCACTCCCAGGTGTAAGTGTAATTGTGAAAGGTACTTCGAAAGGTGTAACCACTGACGTAAATGGCGTTTACAAAATCAACACTTCTGGTAAATCAACCCTTACATTTAGCTTTATTGGTTTTGCAACTCAAACTGTAGAGTTAAACAATCGTACGGTAGTTGATGTGCAATTGAAAACAGATGCATCTCAATTACAAGAAATCGTAGTGACTGCACAAGGTATCCGTAAAAATTTAAGAGAAATTCCTTACGCATACTCTAAAGTAAGTACTGATGATATTACTGTTGGTCGTTCGCCACAATTAGCACAGGCACTTTCAGGTAAAGTAACTGGTTTGGCAGTGTATAACGTAAACAATAGCGTTGACCCATCGGTAAAAATCGTATTACGTGGTTTCCGTTCATTAACTGGTAATAACGAAGCTTTAGTAGTATTGAACGGTATGCAAACAACCTCTACGGTTTTAGCTTTAATTAACCCTAACGATATCGAAAGTGTTTCGATTTTGAAAGGTGGTCAGGCTGCTACACTGTATGGTTCGGCTGGTATTAACGGAGCTTTAGTAATTACTACAAAGAAAGGTTCAAAAGGAAAAATGAGAGTTAATTACTCGAATAGCACCAACTTCGAGCAAATTAACTTCTTGCCAGATTTTCAAGATAAATTTGGTTCGGGTTCTCACTACTATCAATCTTTTGGAACAGCGGGTTACAGCACTGACCCACTTGTGAGAATGAAAGAAAACTGGAGAGCTTACGAAAACCAACAATTTGGTGACCCATTTGATGGCACAATGAGAATTCAAGGACGTGTAGCTGAAGATGGTAGTAAATTATTAATTCCTTATTCGGCTATTCCGAATGCAAGAAGAAAAGCATTTGATATTGGAGTTTCTACTAATAATCAGATGAGTTTCCAAGGTGGAGATGATAATGGTTCTTACTTCTTATCAGTTGAAAATCAAAAAATCAATGGTATTGTTCCTCATGATAAAAGTGAAAGAACAGGTGTGAGAGCTTCTGCGACTAGAAGATTCAACAAGTTAGAGTCGAACTTCGATGCAAGTTATACACAAGCCGCTTATGATAGAACTTCTTCAGATTTCTATAATGATGTTATCAACCAGCCAGCAAACTTGCCATTGAGCGATTTGAGAGATTGGCAAACAAATCCTCAAGCGAATCCGAATGGATATTATAACGACTATTATAATAACCCATATTTCAATGCAGATAATAACCGCCAAAAATATAAAGATGCTAATATTAGCGGTAACTTCACATTGATTCATAAGACTACGAACTGGTTACAATTTACAAACCGTTTGGGTGTTATGAATAATTCAAGAACTGGTAAAAATACAACTGGTAAGTTCTTGTACTCTGACTGGGCGAAATCAAAAGCTAATATTCCTTCACCTTGGTATTTTGATGGTGATGGCGAAGGTATCTATCGTGCAATTTCTGATATTCAAGGTAGTGTTTCTGATTATTCAACTACAGAAAACGTTATCAACAACGAATTCCAAGCTCAATTAACGAAAGATTTCGGTGCATTTGCCAATAAATTGATTTTAGGTAGTTCGATTTATCAACGTTATACAAAATCAATTTCTGTTGGTTCAAGCTCAATTGTAGTACCTGAAGTTTATAACGTAGCAAACCGTCAGGGAGAATTAACGGGTGGTGAATCAAATACAATGGAACGTAGATTTGGTTATTATGCCGATTTAACAACTAATTATAAGAACTGGTTGATTTTGAATGGTACTTTCCGTTATGATAATACTTCTCGTTTCTATAAGCCTACACGTCCGAAAAGCTATTATGCTTATCCTTATTATGGTGCAGGTGTTTCGTTTATTGCAACAGATGCCATTCCGGCAATCAAGAGTAATATCTTGAATTATGCTAAACTTCGTTTGAACTACAATAAAAACGCCAATGATAATATTCCATTGTATGGTCTTGACCTAGTGTATAACAATGGTGCTAACTTCCCTTACGGAAATACTGTTGGTTTGACTGTTGGTAATACGCTTCCTGATGCGTTCTTGAAGCCAGAAACTGTTTATTCTTCTGAAGTGGGTGGTGAATTCCAATTATTCAATAACCGAGTAACTTTAGATGTTTCAGCTTATTCTCAAACTTCAAAAGGACAGGTAATCACAGTTAAGATTCCAAATACAACTGGTTTCAGTAACTTGTTGATTAACGTTGGTGAAACAAAGAACTGGGGTTATGAAGCAGATTTGAAATACCTTCTTTTGAAGCGTGGAAAATTAGATTGGGATTTTGGCGTAAGATACTCGTTTAACGATAATAAAGTAATCGACTTGTATCCAGGTGTAAATGAATTCCAATATGGTGGATATTCTTATGCAAATACAAACGTAATCAAAGGTATGAGATTCCCAATGTTGAAGACAGATGGTTATCAATATGCTCCAGATGGCTCGGGTTATGTATTAGTTAATGGAACTACTGGTTATCCATTGAGAAACACTACGCTTACTTCACGTGGTGGTACACTTCCGCGTCATATTATTGGTTTAGGTTCTAAATTAGCTTATGGTAGCTTTGCATTCAACTTCAACTTCGAATATCGTGGTGGAAACGTAATGTTTAGTGACTTAGGTCGTCAGATGACATTTACAGGTTCAGGTGGATGGACTTCAGACCGTCTTCCACATATCTACCCTAACTCTGCAATCTTAAATGCAGATGGTAAGACTGTTACACCTAATACTACAGTAAATGTACGTGAAGCAGAATATGCTCTTTGGGTAGATAACTATCGTTTAATTTCTGAAAACTTCGTAAGTCCAGGTTGGTTCATCAAATTACGTGATATCAACTTCTCATACAGCATTCCAGAAAAATTACTCGCTAAAACTAAAGTTTTCTCAACAGCAAGTATTGCAATTTATGGTCGTAACTTGCTTACAATAGTTGATAAAAAGAACTACTATACTGACCCAGAATTTAGTTATACAACTGGTAATGGTTTGGGTATCAACAATACAACCCAAACACCTCCTGTTCGTCAGTATGGTGTGAACTTAAATTTATCATTCTAATTGCAAACTAAAACTAAACTCTCAAATGAAAATTAAATCAATATTAGCATTAGCATTTGTGACGTTGTTAGGGAGTGCTTGTAACGAGAAATTCTTAGACATCAACACAAATCCAAATACATTGCCAACAGCTTCGCCAAACTACGTGTTTACGAATGCGTTGAATACATCGGCAGCTAACATGGTCTCGCCAAGTGAAACGGGTTCTTACTGGTCAGGACAATGGACACAGTCAAATGGTTATATCATTTCGACAACTACCTTTGCGTATAACTTTACCAATGGTGATTTTAACTACTGGGATGGTTATTATGATAATTTGAATGATTATCAGTTTGTAATTAATAATGCAGATTCTTACAACCAAAAATTCTTGAAAGGGCCTGCGAAAATTATGAAAGCATTGTTATTCCAACAATTAGTTGATTTGTACGGAAACGTTCCATACTCTGATGCTTTGAAAGGGGTAAGTTCATTAGCACCAAAGTTTGATGACCAAAAAGCTGTATATGAAGAGCTTATCAAAACTTTAGATGAAGCAATTGTAGATATTAAAGCGAATGCTTTTGCAAGTGCATATACAGGTTCTGATATAGTATTTAAAGGAAATAATACTAAATGGATTAAGTTTGCAAATTCTTTGAAGATGAGAATTTTGATGCGTCAAGCAAGAGTTTCAGGTAGAGATTCGTATATCAAAACTGAAATTAATAAAATCGTTTCAGAGGGCTCTGGCTTTATAACTGGTGAAGATGTTGGCGTGGGTGGAACAAGCTTCTTCTTAGCAACTGCCGGTAAATTAAACCCAGTATATGATCGTTGGGGATATGATGCAACTGGTGCAAGAAGAGCATTGAATAACTTCCCACGTATTACGAAATTCTTGATTGATGAAATGAAAGCCAATAAAGATACACTTCGTATGAAAAGAATTGCTTACGCAGTTGGTAATGAAGGTGCAACTCCGGGTGTAAGTGCCAAAGCAGAAATTGCTTCAAACTATACAGGAACTCCTTTTGGTGCAAGTTCTGGTTATTTACCTGCCAATACATCGGCTGTTGGTCCAAGTCTTTTGGTAAAAGGTGAGTTTAATCGTTCTTATGTTGTCTTAACTGCTGCCGAAGTACAATTAAATTTGGCTGAAGCTAAGGAAAGATATCCAGATGTAACACTTCCAGGAACAGCTCAATCTTATTTTGAAGAAGGAATAGCTCAGTCATACCGTGCTTTGGGAGCTAAAGCAGCTGATGCCGCAGCATTTAAAGGAAGTGGTATCAATAACTACGATTACGTTGCATCAACTAATAAGCTAAATGCAATTGCCTACCAAAAATGGATTGCACATTCGAACTTAAATGGGTTTGAAGCTTGGGCTGAATACCGTAAAACAGGTATTCCGAGCATTCCACAAAGTATTCAAGTAGTTGATAACAAGCGTCCTGTTAGGGTATTGTATCCAAATACTGAATCTGGTTCAAACTCTGCAAACGTATCTGCTCAAGGAACAATTGATTACTTTACTACTAGATTATTCTGGGATGTGGACTAATTAAGAAAAATTTTTCTTGAACAAAAAAGGCAGCCTTTAGGCTGCCTTTTTTGTTTTACCTAGGCGATAGTATCCGAATTTATTTTCTTTTACTACGTGAATTGTTGTTTTTGGGAGTTTTTGAGGTTTTACCAAATATAGTTTTGAAAATATTAAAACTATATTAAAACAAAAACCCTCTTTAGATTGTTTTTAAAAATGTTGTATTGTGTGTGTAACAACATTAATTTTGCACCCTAATTATTATAAATTTAATTATTGCAAGTTTAACTATTAACAAACTAACTAAAACAAAACAAATGATGAGGAAAAATCTACTATGCCTCCTTATTGCAGTTTTTATGGGTTTGCAAGCATTTGCACAAGATAAAACTGTTTCGGGTAAGGTTACATCTTCAGATGATGGTGCTCCACTTCCGGGAGTAAGTGTTTCAGTAAAAGGAACTAGCCGAGGAACAACAACTGATGCCTCTGGTGTGTACAAAATAACAGTTCCAGGCAATGCCACTCTTATTTTTAGTTTCATTGGTTTTACTTCACAGCAAGTTGGAGTGAACAACCGTACAATTGTTGATTTACAATTAGTACCAGATGCAACTGAACTTTCAGAAGCAGTTGTTGTAGGCTATGGTACGCAGTCTCGTAGAACATTGACAGGCTCACAGGCGTCAGTAAAGGGTTCTGAAATTGCAACTATGCCAACTAACTCTTTTGACAAAGCACTCCAAGGACGTGCGGCAGGGGTTCAGATTTTAGGGGCAAACGGTACGCCTGGTGGTGCTGCACAAGTACGTGTACGTGGTGTTGGTACTATCAAGGGTGGTACAGACCCACTATATGTGGTTGATGGGGTACAAATCAACTCTAACAGTGGTTCGGCTGCCTTTACAAGTACTAATCCTTTAAACTATCTTAATCCAAATGACATCGAATCAATCGAAGTATTGAAAGATGCAGCTTCTGCGGCTATTTATGGTGCTGCTGCTGCCAATGGTGTTGTTTTGATTACCACTAAAAAAGGAAAATCTGGTGCAACAAAAGTAAATGTTGATTATTACAGTGGATTTGTACAACCAACAAAGTATTTAGATGTATTGAATACGCAAGATTGGATTAAAGTGCGTACAGAAGCGTTGGTTAATCAAGGTACAGAGCCAACTACCGCTTTAAGAAACGCTCTAAGTGGTGTTCGTCTTGACCCAAATTTAACGGCTGACCAAATCGCAGCTTTACCAACTTATGATTGGCAAAAAGAAGCATATGTATCAGGAAGAACAAATAACTATAGCGTAAGTTTAAGCGGAGGTAGCGATAAATCTACTTTCTATCTTTCTGGAACATATAATACTAACGACGCAAACGTTCGTAATGTTGATTATAAAGGTGGAAATATCAACGCTAAAATCAGCAACAAAATTACTTCTCGCTTATCGATTGATAACTCAATTAATTTGAGCTCGTTCGTACAACGTGGTCAATTTGGTGGTCCTGGTGGTGGTAGCTTCTTAGGCTCGCCAACGTTCTCTTCACCGTTGATTCTGCCGCATAATCCAATCTATAAAGATGATGGAACTTATAACGGTACACCAGCTGAAGGTGGTATTGCAGGTATCCTAAACCAAAACGTATTAATGGTTAGTGATTTGAACAAAATTCAATCACGTACTAATCAGGCAATCGCTTCGACTACACTTACTTACAAAATCATGCAAGGGCTTTCATTCCGCCCATCTGCAAGTATTGACTACCGTTATATTAAAGGTTATAATTTCCAAGACCCACGTACTGCCGATGCGTTTAACGTGAAAGGTAGAATTCAAAACCAAAATACTGAGAACATTAACATTTTGTTGAATGCAGTATTGAACTACGACAAACAGTTCAACACAGTTCATAATTTGAATGCACTCGTAGGTGGTGAATATAGAAGCGACCAATCTGAAAACGTACAGCAATCAGCAGAAGGTGTACCTACGCCACAGTTTACTGTAGCAGGTGCTGCCGCTAACCCAATCACGACTTTTGCTTCTTGGTCTGGTTACAAAAAAGCAGGTGTTTTTGGTAGAGTGAGCTACGATTATGCTGGTAAATACTTATTTGGGTTAACAGCTCGTTATGATGGTTCATCACGTTTCGGTGCAAACAACCTTTGGGGTTTCTTCCCAGGAGTTTCGGCTGGTTGGGATTTATCGCAAGAAGCATTCTTGAAAAACAATGCTTACGTAAATCAGTTAAAACTTCGTGTTAGTTACGGTGCATTAGGTAGTGACCAAATCGGTAATTTTGATTCAAGAGGTTTGTATGGTGGTGGTTTCAACTACAATGGTGTGAGTGGTATTGCTCCAACTCAGCTTAGCAACCCTAACTTGAAATGGGAGAAAAATATTACTACAAACTTTGCAGTAGATTATGGTTTATTCAATAATAAAGTACAAGGTTCGGTAGAATACTTTATTCGTACGAGTAAGGATTTGATTCTAGACCGTCCTGTAACTTGGTTGAGTGGTTATAGCACTATCTCTGAAAACGTTGGTTCATTAGAAAATAGAGGTTTAGAGTTTGATATCAAGACAATAAATATTGATAAATCAGCTAATAATAGAGGATTTAAGTGGACTACTTCTTTCAATTTCACCCAAATTGATAATAAAGTTACAAAACTTTATGATACACTTACTGTACTACCAGGTCGTGCGGCTGATGCATGGATTAAGATTGGATACCCTGTTAACTCAATCTATACAGCTGAGTATGCAGGTGTAAACCCAGCAACTGGTCGTGCGATGTGGTATGATAACAATGGTAATATCATTTATCGTTTAGCTGGTAACCCTGATTCTTACTCGAAAATTATTGGTAGTCAGATTCCAAAATATTATGGTGGTTTAACAAACACTTTCTCATTCAAAGGATTTGATTTAGAAGTATTCTTCAACTACGAATTTGGAAGAACAGTATTTAATAACCAATCAGCATTTATGGCTGAAAATGGTGGTAGAACTTTCAATACTTTACAATCAATGTACGATAATCGTTGGACTACCCCAGGCCAAATTACAACTGTACCACGCCCATTCAATGGTAATGCAGAAGTATTAGGCTCAGGTATCACAGCAGGTTCTCGTTTCTATGAAGATGCTTCATTCATTCGTTTGAAAACTGCTACGTTTGGTTATACTTTCCCAACTGCTCTATTGAAGCGTGTGAAAATTGACAGAGCAAGATTATATGTTCAAGGATATAACCTATATACTTGGAGCAAATGGACTGGTTTCGACTCTGAGTTTATCAACTTAGGAAGTGGAAACAACGGAACTATTCCTCAGCCTAAAACTTTAACATTTGGTTTACAACTTGGTCTATAATTTCAAACATCAAGAAAGAATTAATTTGATACAAACATGAAAGGAAAATATTCATTGAAAATAGCAGTCTTAAGCTTAGTGCTGACGTTTGCATCTTGTACTGATCTACTTGATGTGCAGCCACGTGCTTCGATTGATTCTGTGACTGCCCTTACCACTGAAGATGCTATCAATGCAGCAGTAAATGGTATCTACGATAGATTACAATCAACCAACCTTTATGGTAGAGATTTAGTAGCTATTCCTGAGGCTTTGGCCGATAACGGAAGAGCAACCAATAAATCTGGTCGTTTGAATGCTGAATATCAAAATCAGGTAAATGCTCATTTTATTCACTGGCAAACTTCATATTTTGCTATCAACCAAGCAAACCTTGTATTAGATGCGTTGCCAAAGGTTGAAAAAATGACTCAAGCAAACAAAGATTTTGTTGAAGCACAGGCTTTGTTCATCAGAGGTTTGCTTTACTTTGAATTGATGCGTGCTTATGCTTATGAGCCATCAGTTGAGCTTAAAGAAGTAAGTAAAGGTGGTGTGCCTTTATTGAAATCTGGAGTTGTTGATGCGACTCAAATCAAGTTAGAAGGTCGTGCGTCAATCAATGATGTATATGAGTCAATCTATGCTGACTTGAATAACTCAATCGCTAAGTTTACAAGTGCAAATAAGGCGGCATCTGCTGCTTTTGCTAATAAAACTGCTGCTCAAGCAATGTTATCACGTGTAGCTTTATACCGTGGTGATTATGCAAATGCTGCGAAATACGCAACTGATGCTTTGGCTGCTGGTAGTGTTGGTCGTTTCCAAGCAAGGGATAATTATGTTTCTGCTTGGCGTTCGGCAAATCACCCAGAGTCTATCTTTGAAATTCAGTATCAGACAAATGAGAATATTGGTGTAAATACTTCTCTACAAACTACTTATACTACTTTGATTGCTTCAGGAAACCGTACAACTACAGGTGGTTTTGGAGATTTAGTACCAACCAAAGCACTTTTAGATGCTTATGAGTCGGAGAGAGATTCTACAGGTAAAGTTATTGTTGATGTACGTCGTTCAATGTATGAGTTAGGTACTGCAGGTCGTGGAACTGCTGAAATTGAATGTACGAAATTCTTAGGAAGAAGTGGCCAAGTAAACCTTGATAACATTCCTGTAATCAGAGTTTCGGAAATGTACTTAAATCGTGCTGAAGCTCTTGCTAGAACTGGTAATGTAACAGGTGCATTAGCTGATTTAAACGTGATTCGTACACGTGCAGGTTTACCAGCAGCTAAAGATCTTGCAGGAGCAGCTTTAATCAACGAGATATTGAAGCAACGTCGCTTAGAGTTAGCATTTGAAGGACATCGTTTCTTTGATTTGAAACGCTTGGGATTAGATATTTCTAAAGCGGCTCCAGTACAAAGTATAGGATTCACAGATTTCCGTATGTTGGCACCACTTCCAGTACGTGAAATTCAGGCGAACCCTAATTTGAAACAAAATGCTGGATATTAATTCCTCAAGAATTCCATTATTTTGAATGCTTAAATTTTAAAAAACGTAAATCATAATATGAAAAAAATATTAGGTATAGCATTAGTAATGATGAGTACAATCATCATGTCATCATGCTTTAAAGACAACCAACCTGTATTCGATTCGATGTATTTGGTAGAGTTTCAAGATGCCGTTGTAACTGCCCCTGCATTGAATAAAACATTTCCAATCATTGCAGTTGCTAATGGTGCGGGTGTACAAACTCGTCGTATTAATTTAGTAGGTCGTCAGCGTGAAAATGAGGAATCAATCAAGTTTTCGGTTGACCCAAATGAAACAACAGCTAAAGAAGGTGTACATTATACACTTGAAGGTGGCTCAGTGAAAATTCCTGCAAAATCTAGCTTTGGCGATTGCAAAATTAATATCTTAAAAGCTCCAGCTGCTGCCGGAACAAGCGTAGTGTTGGTGTTGGTATTAGAAGGAAACGGAAGTGATATTAAACCTAATGAAAATTATAAAAAGTTAGGATTTAGAATCAACTTATAATATGTAAGTGAATACTGAAATAGGGGAGTTTCTACCAAGAAGCTTCCCTATTTTTATTGGGGAGGGCATAAAAAACGACTCCTTAGAAAGCCTAAAGAGTCGTTCGTCTATTTTTCTCGAATTAATATCTGTTTCGGTTATTATCACGGTTATAGCCACCTCTGTCGCCTCCACGATTGTAACCGCCACCACCGCCACCGCGGTTATCTCTTTTTTCTTCAGCTTGGTTTACTACTGCTGAGCGTCCACCAATATCTGAGCCGTTTAACGCATTAATTGCTTTTTGTGCTGCTGCATCGTCTGGCATTTCTACGAATGCAAAACCTTTGCTTCTTCCAGTGAATTTGTCAGTGATAATTTTGACTGATGATACTTCGCCATACTCTTCAAAATACTGCTTTAATTCGCTTTCTTGGATTTTAAAAGGCAGACTTCCAACAAAAATGTTCATGATATGTAAATAATTAGAATGGTAAATTTTTACAAATGTTGGTTTTATTTTCCAAAAAAGCTATTAATGTTCGATTTATTTAGCAAATAGTTTGAATTTTTTATATGAAAAAGGCATAAAACAGAGCTTTATCTACTAAAACTCTATTTTATGCCTCTTTTCTAGGGTCAATAATTCCCCTTAATTGGCCATTTCTGATAAGAATTTAATACGCATCAATCGAAGTTCTTCTTCTGTAATATCATCGCTTTCAAATTCTTTCAAAGCCACTGCGATATTATCTGTTTCTGCCGACATGAAGTAATCGTAGATTTCATCTTGGCGTTCTGGGTCAATGACTTGATTAATGTAGTAGTCGAGATTCAGACGTGTGCCCGAATAACAAATATGTTCGATTTCCTCAATTAATTCAGCCATCGTAAGGTCTTTTGCCTCAACAATTTCATCGAGGTTAATCTTACGGTCGATTTGTTGAATAATATAAATCTTAATCTTCGATTTATTTACAGCTGATTTTACCACTAAATCTTGAGTGGTTTCAATCTCGTTGTCATCAACATACTTCGTTATTAAGTCGAGGAAAGGTTTGCCAAATTTCTGTACTTTACCCATACCTACGCCATTTATTTGGGCTAACTCTTGTTGAGTTGTAGGGTAGGTAGTAGCCATTTCTTCAAGCGAAGGGTCTTGGAATACTACATAAGGTGGTACGTTTTTCTCTTTGGCAATTTTTTTACGAAGAGCTTTTAATAATTCAAATAATGCCGCATCGAAAGCACCTCCGCCCGAAGAACTATTATTGGTTGTAATATCGTCATCATCACTACTTTCAGTATTTTCGTAGTTATGGTCTTCTGCAATAGTGATTGGATAAGAATCTTCGATGAATTTATGACCCTTTTCGGAAACTCTTACTACACCGTAGCTATTCTCAATATCTTTTTCAATATAGCCCAGCACCATCATTTGGCGAAGGATTGATACCCAATAATCATTAGCAGTACGCTTATTATCGGATTTCTTAGTAGGCTTTTCGGCTTTTTTGCTTGGTTTCGAAGATTTTGCAGCAACAGGTTTTGTTTCTTCATCCTCCTCATCTTCTTCTGACAATTCTAATTCTACCTCTTCTTCTTCTTCCTCATCGTCTTCGTCATCTTCATCATGGGAAACAAACATGCCTTTTCCTTTACCATAAACTTCTAGTTTATCGTGTTCGTAGCTGCGAATATATGGGTTTGATGTATTCGCTGTTAAGATATCGGCAATGTGTTGAACATCAAATCTTTCGCCCGACTGGATGATTGCTTTCAAGCCGAGTACGGCTTCATCTTCGATTTTTATTTTTTTGGTTGGCTTGATACAGTTATCGCAGAAACCGCAGTCTTTATCTGTATATTCACCAAAATAGCTGAGTAACTGACGACGACGGCAAACACCTAAGTTTGAATAAGCCACCATCTCCATAAGCAATGCACGAGCATTATCTCTTTCAGTAACTGTTTTATCTTTATTGAATTTTTCTAACTTCAGAATGTCATCATAAGCATAGAACATCAAGCAGTTGCCCTCTAGGCCATCACGACCCGCTCGGCCAGTTTCCTGATAATAACCTTCGAGCGATTTCGGTGCATCATAGTGAATTACGAAGCGAACATCGGGTTTATCAATACCCATTCCAAAAGCAATCGTAGCAACAATTATATCACATTCTTCATTTAAGAATGCATCTTGGTTTTTCATGCGAGTATCGGCATCTAAACCTGCATGATAAGGCAAGGCCTTAATACCATTGACATTTAATAACCCAGCAATTTCCTCAACTTTCTTACGGCTCAAGCAATAAATAATACCTGATTTACCTTTGTTGTTGGCAATATACTTGATAAGTTGCTTCTTAGAGTCAATCTTCGGTCGGATTTCGTAATAGAGATTCTTACGATTAAATGAAGACTTGAAGATATGCGATTGCTCCATACTAAGGTTCTTCTGAATATCCTGCTGGACTTTCGGGGTGGCCGTAGCTGTAAGGGCAATAATTGGAAGATTTGGGTCGATATCATCAATAATACCTCTGATTCTACGGTATTCAGGTCTGAAATCGTGGCCCCATTCTGAAATACAGTGAGCTTCATCTACCGCAATAAACGAAAGCTTGGCTTTTTTCAAGAATGTAAGATTATCTTCTTTGGTTAATGATTCGGGTGCAATGTATAATAATTTACAATCGCCGCTCATTACATCATTCTTAACACGGGTCATTTCCGACTTATTGAGAGTCGAGTTTAAAAACTGAGCATTGATTCCAAAAGCTGACATTTGGTCAACTTGGTTTTTCATGAGAGCAATCAGTGGCGAAATAACAATAGCAGTCCCATCCAAAACCATTGCTGGTAGCTGGTAACAAAGTGATTTTCCTGCCCCAGTTGGCATAATCACAAATGTGTTTTTACCGCTCACAATGTTATGGATAATGGGCTCTTGTTCGCCTCTGAAGGCGTCAAAGCCAAAGATTTCTTTTAGTTTTTCTTTTAAGGTCTGTTGTATCGCTGCGTCTACCATAAATGCAATATTGCTGTACGGAATAATTATAATAGGTGAGTAATTACGCTAAGTTAGTATTTATTTTTCAATTAACGATTGAATTATTTTTGTGAGTTAGGCGTAATTAAACTTAGAATTCTATACTAAATCAACCAAGTTTTATTTTTCAGACAAATATCTTTTGCTTAGCTTTATCTTGTTAGCTGAGCAAACATCAAGTACTTTTGTTATTAAAACAAGGATTAATAAAGTGAATACGAAGTTAGAAAAAAAAATACAAAGCGTTGCTAAAAAAGTTTTGCAAGATGAAGCGGAGGCAATTCTTTCTTTGAAAAGTTATATTAACGATGAATTTGAGGCTTGTGTAGAAGCAATTCTTGGTGTAAAGGGTAGATTAATTGTAACAGGAATTGGGAAAAGTGCAATTATTGGTCAAAAAATTGTAGCAACCATGAACTCTACAGGCACCCCTGCTATTTTTATGCATGCAGCAGATGCTATTCATGGAGATTTAGGAATGATTCAAAATGATGATATTGTGCTTTGTATTTCGAAAAGTGGAGATACCCCTGAAATAAAAGTATTGGTGCCCCTTTTGAAAAGATTCGGAAATCAATTGATTGCGATGGTGAGTAATGTAAACTCATATTTGGCCAAAAATTCTGATTTTATCCTAAATGCTCACATAGTCCGTGAAGCCTGCCCACTTAATTTAGCTCCAACAACTTCTACAACAGTAGCCTTGGCATTAGGTGATGCTTTGGCCATGTGTTTGCTCGAAGCACGTGACTTTACGAGTAGAGACTTCGCTAAATATCATCCGGGAGGAAGTTTGGGTAAGAAACTTTACTTAAAAGTAAGAGATATTTTCCCACATAATGCTGTTCCTAAAGTGCATGAATTGGCAGATGTGCATGCAGTAATTCTTGAAATGACTTCAAAACTTTTGGGAGCAACAGCGGTAGTAAATGACAATAACGAGCTACAAGGCATCATTACTGATGGAGATTTGAGAAGAATGTTAAATAAACAGCAGGATTTTTCAAACCTAAGAGCAAAAGATATCATGAATGCTACTCCGAAAGCAGTTTCACCAGATGAATATGCCGCTAGTGCATTGGCAATAATGCAAGAAAAAAGTATTACGCAATTAGTAGTCGTTGAAGGCAGGCAATTAATTGGTTTTGTTCATCTTCATGATTTGTTGAAAGAAGGTTTAGCCTGAATTTTTAAAATAAAAAAGGTTGTGAGCAAAGCCCACAACCTTTTTTATTTTAAACTACATTCAATAAATAATACGCGTGTATTTCTCAATAATAGCCAAAGTATATGTATATTTCCCCACAAAATATGTTACGCTTACCATTATTCACATCAATTATTCAACTTCAATGACTGAACATTTACCTGAAGACAATTCTTTAGAAACTACTGATGATAACTTAAAAAGCTTACAAACTTCTTCTGAAAATGAGAATAAAGCAACGGAAGGAACACAAGATTTACCTGTTGAAGAAACCCCACCTCAGGTAGAACCCCCAGTTCAAGCGGAGCCCAAACAACCAATCTTTCATGCTCCGTGGTTTTTATCGTTTCATGGTGAAGGAACACAGTACTTTGTTATTAGGCTAATAAATGCCATTTTACAAGTGGTTACTTTCAACTTTTATTATCCATGGGCGAAGGCAGCCAAGCTAAACTACCTATATGAGCAAACAGAATTTGCTGGAAGTCGTTTCAAGTTTCACGGTACAGGCCGAGAAATGTTTATAGGATACTTAAAACTTCTTCTAATTTTGATTGTAATATATGGCGGTTTTTGGTGGGCAAGAGGTGATAATCGCTTCATTTTGGGCTTTTTACTGTTATATGGCGGTTTGATTTTGGTTTATCCTTTAGCCATTCATGGTACAGCTAAATACCGTTTGTCTCGAACCACATGGCGTGGGATATTCTTTGGATATCGTGGTCAATTAGGTGAACTTTTCGCTAAATTTTTTATAGGTGTATTGCTCACTCTTTTCACATTTGGAATTTATTTATCTTGGCTGGAAATTGATTTACGCAAGTATGTTACCCAAAATGTTCGTTTTGGTAGTGCTGAATTTGATTTTGTGGGCAAAGGGGGAGATTTATTCCTTATCAAGCTCAAATATTTCGCATTTATGTTTGCTGCATTTTTTGTAGTTATGATGATGTTTGGAATTTTTGGCGTTAGTATGTCAAGCTTCATCAATCGAGATAGTTTAGAAAAAATGAGTACTCCTTCATTTGGATTTATTATATGGTTAATTCTTACTTATTTCTTTGTTATTGCCATTATAGGTGCATTGGCTTTGATGCGTCAGCGAGAAATTTTTCAATATTACGCCGATAATACCTACTTGTATCAAAACAAGCAATGGCACGGGGTAAAATTGAATATGACTTTTAGCGATTTATTTGTTTTAAGTATCACTAATATGCTCCTAATTGTGTTTACTTTGGGTATTGCTACGCCTTTTGTTGAAATCCGTACATTGCATTTTATTATGCCGCGTTTAGCAATTGATGGCTCGTTTGACCCTGACGCTTTAACTCAAACAGAAAGCAATTATCGAGATGCCACTGGCGAAGACCTCGGCGATTGGTTAGATATTGATTTGGCCTAATACACCATATCTAAAATACTATAATCATGGAATACGTAGCAATATATTACGATGGTAAAACCAGCCAACCCTACGAAGCTCAAGTGAGTTTCGTAGGAGATAGGTTGATTATTAAGTACGGGAATGGAGAGGTAGAATGGCAGATACCTAAAATTGAATATAGTTCATTTACGGGAAAAGGGAAAACGATGCTACAATACGGAGACTTTCCGCATCAATACCTTGAATTTTTGTTAGATTCTCCTTTAAACAAAGCACTAGAAAACTATTTGCCTAAACGCCGAGAGGGATTTTGGGCATTTGCTAATGAATTGGCAGGAGCGGGTTTTAGGGGTTTATTAATTACGATAGCAATTTTTGTAGCTATTACTGTGGGTTTTTACTTCTTGTTGTTACCTAAAATTGCTGAATATGTTGCTGCTCAGATTCCAGTTGAGACCGAAGTTGAGTTAGGAAAACAGTTTTATGATAGTTTTGTTGGGGGAAAAGAAATTGACCAAGAACGAACCAAACAGCTACAAATATTTGCTAAGAAAATAGATTTCCAGACTAAATATCCGCTCAAATTTACGGTAGTAAAGGACAAACAAATAAATGCTTTTGCTTTACCTGGCGGCAATGTAGTAGTATTTGATGCCATTCTTGAGAAAATTAAAACGCCTGAAGAATTAGCCGCTTTGCTATCGCACGAAGTAACACACGTGAAAGAACGCCATTCTTTAAAAGGGCTTTCGAGAAGTTTGGCTGGTTCGATGGTGGTTTCGGTGATTGTTGGTGATATGAATTCAATCGGGAATATCATGGTGAGCCAAGCCAATAATATTTATGAATTGGGTTTTACTCGCGAGATGGAAAAAGAAGCAGATTTAGAAGGACTCGAAATCATGTTTCATAATAAACTTGACCCCAAAGGCATGACTAGACTTATGGAACGCCTGCATGAAGAAGAAAAAAAATATGGCGTTGATAAAATGCCCGCATATCTAAATTCGCACCCAATGACCAAAGAACGTATTGATTATATCAATAAAGAATCAAAAGGGCATAAGGGAGAAAAAAATAAGGAGTTAGAAGAAATTTGGAGGAAAATTGAAAAATAATGTAGACGACACACCTGCAAAATCTTATCGAATACAGGTGTGTCATACTTTTTGATAAAAATATTAAACCGCTTCTTTTTTTTCCTGAAAAACGGGTAGTAATTGTACCATATTAGCTTCACGGTGTTGCAAGCCCCAAGTAATCATCGCTTCTAAAACACTGCTTAACTGCTTCCCAGATTCAGTCAATTCGTATTCTACCGTTACAGGTGTGGTATTGTAAACACTTCTACTAATAATTCCGTTGGCTTCTAAATCTTTTAGTTCTTGTGAGAGCATTCGGGGAGTAATTTTTGTAATTTCTCGCTCAATTTCCTTGAAACGTTTCTTCCCAAATAATAAAGTGCCAATAATTGGCATTTTCCATTTCCCTTGAAAAGCGTTGAGTGTATCTTGAATAGCCAATACGTAAGAAACTGGACATTTCTTTACATTTTCTAATTTTAGTATCTGCATCTTGTTGATTATTAGAATACTATACTTTTTGATACTACTATACAAAAGTATACTGATATATTTTATATAGCAAAGTTAATATACTTTTGTGCCATCGAAAACAAATTATTAACAAAAATTTTAAAGATATGATATTGGTAACAGGTGCAACCGGACAACTAGGTGGTTTAGTAGTAGAAAATCTATTGAAAAAAATGCCAGCAAGTGAATTAGCGGTATTGGTAAGAGATGCCAGTAAAGCGGCAGATTTAAAAGTAAAAGGTGTAGATGTAAGAGTAGGAACATATTTTGATAAGGAATCATTAACAAAAGCTTTTGAAGGTGTTGAAAAAGTACTGTTGGTCTCCTCTAATGATTTTAATGACCGTTTAGGACAGCATAAAAATGTAGTTGATGCTGCAAAAGCTGCTGGAGTTCAACATATTTTTTATACAGGTGTAACACTAAAAAATATTGAAACTTCACCTTTGAAACCACTTTTAGGCGACCATTATCAAACCGAAGATTATATCAAGGTGAGCGGACTTACTTACACTTTCTTACAAAATAGTCTTTATCAGGAGGTAATCCCAATGTTTGCTGGGCCAACTGCTCTCGAAACTGGTATCTTCTTTGCAGGTGGTGAAGGAAAAGTTGCTTTTGCTTCACGAATAGATTTAGCCGAAGCAACTGCCAATATTCTTGCTTCAACAGGCCACGAAAATAAAACTTACAATCTGACAGGGGCCGAAGCTCATTCGTTTGCTGATATTGCTGCTGAGTTATCGAATCTTTCGGGAAAAACGGTAGGGTATGTAAGTCCAGAATCAGAAGCTTTTGAAACTTCACTCAAACAATTTGGTTTGCCAGAAGGAATTGTTATTATGTCGGTTTTATTTGCAGCTGGGATTAAAAATGGAGATTTTGATGTTACTTATTCTGCTTTAGAAGAATTATTGGGTCGTAAGCCAACAGATTTGAAAACTTTTTTGAAGGTGGCTTATGGAGTTTAAAATACTTCTCGAAGTTTTATTAACTTTGAATACCTGAAAATTTAGAAAATCATGGAACGGAAAGAGTTTCTGCAATCAATTTTATCACTCTCGGCAATGGGAACACTCAGTAGCTTCAAGCAATTTACCGATACCTTACCAACACAAAGCAAACGAATGCCAGTGTTGTTTACCTCACATGGAAATCCAATGGATATTCCTTTATCAAAAGAAGATCGTCCATTTTGGAATGCACTATTTCATTTGGGTAATGAATTACAAAAAAAATATGAGGTAAAAGCAGCTTTGGTGGTATCGGCACACTGGTGTTCGCGTGGAACCTTTGTGAATATCTCGCCTGAGCAGCAACAAATTTATGATTACTATGGTTTTCCCAAACATTATTACGACCCGAAGTATCACGCTAAAGGTGCACCAGAAATTGCAAAAGAAGTAACAAAAATTATCCCGTCAGTACATGAAACTACCGAATGGGGGCTCGATCATGGTGCTTGGCCAATGTTGATGCACTTATTTCCGAAGGCTAATATTCCTGTTTTTCAGATGAGTATTAGTTATTACGAATCGCCTCAATATCATTATGAATTAGGTAAACAATTAAAATCTCTTCGTGAAAAGGGGGTTTTAATCATCGGAAGTGGCTCTTTGATTCATAATCTGCAAATTTTAGGTGAAAAGTTTCGTACTGGTGATATGACTCCTTTTGGATGGGAGCCCGAATATGATGCTTGGATAAAAAAACAAATTGATGAGCGTAATTTTATGAATGTGGTTAATTATGAAACAAGCCACAAATTAGGCAAACTAGCAGCTCCAACTCCTGACCACTTTGTGCCTGTACTTTATAGTTTAGGCCTAATAGACCCTAAAGATGAGTTGAAGTATTTTTATGAAGGAAAGCCAAATTTACCAGCTTTTAGTGAACGCAGTTTTATTTTGGCTTAAGAATATATCTTTAAATAAAAAAGTCGAGGGCATGACTCTCGACTTTTTTTATATCAATCTTAAATGCTTACTCGTGTACAAGTTCGGCGGTTTTCTTAGCATTCTTTTTGTTTGATAGTTTTAGTATTCGATTCTTCAATGATTCGATAATCATATACATAGAAGGTACTAAGAAAAGTGTAAGAAGGAGTGAACTCGTAAGGCCACCGATAATTACCCACGCCATTCCATTTTTTACTTCTGCACCTGAGCCGGAAGCCAATGCAATTGGTAACATACCCGCAATCATGGCTATGGTTGTCATGAGAATTGGACGCAAACGCTCTTTACCAGCCTCAATAAGAGCTTCTTTGACCGAAAGTCCTTCAGCTTTTAAGTGATTGGTAAAATCTACAATTAGAATACCGTTTTTAGCTACTAAGCCCAAGAGCATGATTAGACCAACGATGGCAAAAATAGTAAGTGATTCCATAGTTAGTGCAAGTGCCAATAAAGCACCAATCAAAGCCACTGGAATAGAGAATAATACCACAAATGGATAAACCACACTTTCGTAGAGGGCCACCATGATGAGATAAACCAATAGAATACCTAGCCCGAATGCTAATCCTAAACTACCAAAGGCATCTTTTTGGCGTTGGGCTTCTCCTTGAAATTCAATTGTAATGCCATCGGGAATTTTAAGTTTGGCAATTTCCTTTTCAATATCAGCTACAATTGTACCCGTTGGACGACCTACGGATGAAGCCGTAACTTTGATTGAATTCATTCGGTCAGAACGCTCAAGAACTGCTTGACCAACAACTTCTGAAATATCGGCTATCTCGTTAAGTTTTACGATGCTTCCACGATTTGTTCTTAAAGTAAGTGCTCTGATATTTTCAATCGAGCGTCTATCTGACTTTTCCAACGAAATATTGATAGGATATTCTTCTCCTTCTTGTTTGAATTTCGATAGGTCGTTTCCTCTGAATGCCAACTGAATAGCTCCACCAACTTCAGGAACACTTAAGCCAGCTTGAGCGATTTTCTCACGATTTAATTGAATGGCAATTTCGGTTTTAGGACTTTTCGTACTAAATTCTACGTAATCGGTTCCGGGAGTTTTACGGACAATATTCTTAACCGATTGAGCAACCTCTCGGATTTGCTTCATATCAACACCCTTCACGGCAATCTGAATAGGTGCTTCACTATTACCAGTGATATTAGCGGGACGAATGACTACTTTTACCCCCGGAATCTGTGAGATTTCGTTACGAACCATGTCACCAAATTTATCTGATGAAATGCTGCGTTTTTCTTTGTCAACAAGTGTTACCGCAATTTCAGAAATATTTGAGTTTGAATTTCCTGAACCCATTGCACCAGTTTGAGTACCTACATTGGCAAAAACTTTAGTAACTTCTGGTTTTTGAAGTAATAACTGCTCTACTTGGCGAGTCATAAGGTTGGTTTGGTTCAATGGCGTTTGAGGCGACATTTCGAGCTGAATGGTCAATTCTCCACGGTCACCAGCACCTGTAAAAGCAGTACCAATAAAGCCAGCAGGTAATAGAGCAATTGAACCACAGAATAGGGCAAAAATTACTAATAATACCCAACGTTTATGGTTTAATGCCCAAGATAACATTCGGCCATATTCATCTCTTAAATTATTGAGGAAATTCTCAAAAGCAAGGTTGATTTTACCCCAAAGACTTGATTTACTCAAAATCTCAACCTTGCCCCATCTTGATGCCAAAAGTGGCGTAAGTGTAAAAGAAACCAATAAACTCATGAGGGTTGAGAATACTACAACTAAAGAAAATTCACGTAGGATATTGCCAATCAAGCCGCCACTCATAGATAAAGGTAGGAAAACCACCACATCGACAAGCGTAATGGCAAGGGCAGTAAAACCAATTTCGTTTCTACCATCAAGAGCCGCTTGCACCTTATTCTTACCCATTTCGAGGTAGCGATAGATATTCTCTAAAACCACAATACTATCATCAACCAAGATACCTACTACCAATGAAAGTCCCATGAGGGTCATTAGGTTGAGCGAGAAGCCAAAAACATACATCAGAATGAATGTTGGTATCATGGCCGAAGGAATGGCAACCAATACGAACATTGAGCTTCGGAAACTGTGTAAAAAGAACAACATTACGCCTGCTACAATTACAATAGCCAAGAACAAATCATGTACTACGGCGTCGGCTGAGGCAAGTGTATAAATCGATTGGTCGGCCGCAATTTCGTAGTTGAAGTTTTTAGAGGCATAAGATTGCTTAATTTTCTGTAATGTTTCTTTGACTGATTTACTCACATTTACAGCATTCGCATCTGCTTGCTTTACAATTTCAATACCAATACCAGCCTTTCCATTATTTCGATTAATGGTTTTAGATTCCGTTTGACCATCTGTAATATTAGCAATGTCTTTTAATAAAACTCTGCTTCCATCATTATTTTGTCGAATAATAAGGTTACGAAGTTCATCTACCTTTATAAGTTTCGCATCTAATCTGATTGATGTACGATTATCATTGCTTAATACGCTACCTGCTGGAAACGAACTATTGCTATTGGCAATGGTTTGATTTACTTGGGCAGATGAAATATTGTAGGCTTGTAATTTAGTATTATCAAGATTTACTTGAATTTCACGCTCATTTCCACCGATTAATCTAACTGTACCTACACCTGCTACATTTGAGAGAATAGGCTTGATTTTTTGCTCGATTAAATCATACAAAGCTGGTTCCGAGATATTTGCCGAAGCACTTATTCTAAGTACAGGAATTTCATCAGTATTAAAACGATTGACAACGGGGTCGTCGGCATCATCAGGTAATGTCGATTTTATTTGATTTATTTTACGTTCGGCATCTCGCTGTGCATCAAGTGTGTTGATACCTGCTTTAAGCTGAACAGTTACGATAGAAATCCCTTCTGATGAAGTAGAAGCAATCTTATCTACACCCTCGATGGCCGAAATGGCTTCTTCGATGGGTTTGGTGAGGGTATTCTGAATTTCATCAGAAGAAGCACCACGATATACGGTTTGAACCATGATTACGTTGGCTTCGAACTTTGGCAAAAGATTGTAATTCAATTGCTTATAGCTAATCGCACCAAACAAAATCAGCGTTACGAAAAATACCGTAATCAGCAATGGGCGTTTGATTGATATTTCGGTTATTGACATTTTTTTAATAGTTATTTGTTGATTAGTTACTGGTCTACTGAGAAACTGCTTATTTGTTTATTTCTTAAAAGTTACTGGTTGAGTGCATGATTTTTAAAATTTATATTAAATCACAAATCCCCGCATAACTAATTTACCAGTAACAAATCCACTACAGTAGACCAATAACCAATTACTTATTTGATGTTTTTACAATACTACTGCCATCTGTTAGGTTTATTTGGCCACTGATTACTACCTCTTCACCTGCTACTAAACCACCCACAACTTCAATGTTTTCTCCGATTTCTCGACCGACAGTAATTTTTCTAATTTTTGCTACATTATTCTCAGCAACATATACATAAGGATTTTTTATGCCTTCAACCAAAGCTAATTTTGGTATTTGTAATACACGAGCTTTACCGCCTAAATCAAATGCTACCATTACGTAAGTGCCAGCTTTAAGTTCGTTGGTATTGAGTTGTAGTTCTACGCGATAATTATGATTTTCATCACCTTTCGGAGAGATAAACTTCACATTTCCTGTAAAGTTTTTTGTTGGAAACACATCAGTAGTTATACTTGCTTTCTGCCCTAAACGTAATTGATAAACATCTTTTTCGTTGACGAATACCACTGCTTTTAAGTGTGCATCATCTACAACCGTTGCGATTACCGTTCCAGGACTTACAAATTCACCAGCCATTAATTTACGAGAAGTAACAATCCCACTGATTGGAGAAATAATGTTACCATCGGTAATTTGTTGTTTTACTTGCTCAATCTGGATACGTGTATTTTCAATATCGTATTTTCCGTTTACTACACTCAATTCTGTACCCGCATTACCTTTAAAAAGGTCTTCGTTTCTTTGTAAATCTCTTTCTAATTTGGCAAGTGTTAGCTCATTTGCTTTCAAATTCAACTGTTTGAGTCGAGAATCTAATGTTCCGATAACTTGTCCTTTGGCCACTCTTGAACCAACTTCAATGGCAAGTTTTTCTATTTTTCCTTGAATACCTACTGCAATAGTGGCTTCACTATTAAGTTCTAAGTTGGCAGGTAAAACTACTTTTCCGTCAAAATCTTGGTAAGCAACTGGCGTTGTAGCCACCGAAACTGGAATTTTCGTGCGGTCAACAACTACTTTATTGGCGTCTATTTTTTTCTTGTTTCTGGCAAGAGTAAAGCCGATAGCTCCCAATACCGCAACAACTGATATGATAATGATGATTGACTTTTTCATTGAAATATTTTTATTAAAACTGATTGATGTAATTTTTTAGATTTCCTTTCGATTTTTCGTATTCGAGGCGTGTGCTTAAAAAGTTGATAAGCGAATTCATATAATTACTCTGTGCTTCTTTGTAAGAATAATCGGCATTGAGTAAGTCAGAAAGTGTTGAAATCCCTTTTTGGTATTCAAATGTGCTGCTTTCAAATACTTCTTTAGCGAAGTTTAAATTCTCTTTATTAATTTTTAAGTCGGATTGTGATTTTAGCAGGAGAGAGGCTGAATTTTGAAATGCTAACTGCATACTTTCGGTGCTTAGCTTCAAATTTGTGCGTGCATTTAATAGGCTAATTTCGCTTTGTTTAAGCTGGCTATTTTTGCGATAACCACTAAAAATTGGCACGTTTACTTTCAAGCCGACCGAAGAATAATCGAACCAATTAGTAAACGATTTACCGAAGTCATTGCCAAAACTCTGTGCTCCGTAGCGTCCGTATGCCGAAACGGTTGGTAAAAAAGCAGCTTGCTTACGCTTTACGTCAATTTCCTGAAGTGCGATGCTATTACTTTGTACTCGGTAGTCAATTATGTTATTTACATCCAGCGAGTTCTCTCTGATTAACTGTGTGAAACTTTCATAATTAATACTTTCATTAATACTTATTTCTTCGCTCAATGGCATACCTATTACATTTTTCAAGCGATTCAATGAAACTTCTTTATTGGCCTGAATGATTGATTTTTGAGCAAGAATATTATTAAGTGTTGATTGCGTGCGGTCTAAATCAGTTTTCTTGATGACCCCTTTTTCTAATCTTAATTTTAAGATATTAACCAATTCACGATACTTCTTCTCATTTTCGAGGGTAAGTTTCTCTTGCTCTAAATAAACAAGTACTTGAAAGTAAGCATTTGCCGTATTATAAATAAGATTTTCTTGTGTTTGCTCTTTTTTGAGGGCCGCTAACTGATTGTTCGGTTCTGCTGCTTTCAAACCTAATAGCATAGATTTATCATAAATCACTTGGTCAACTTGGGCAGCAGCATTGGTATTATACTGATTACCAAACTGGATACGAATTTCAGTTGGACTAAACGCACCCGCAGGAATAACCGAAACCTGACGTTTTAAATTATCATCAAAGCCTATATTGGCATTTACTTGTGGTAAATAGCCCGATAATGCTTCTCTCTCTTTTTCTTTCGCTGCCAAAATTTCATTGTTGGCAATCGTATTACTTAAATGATTCTTGAGTGCATAATCAACACATCCTTTGAGCGAAAGCTGTGTAGCATTGCCTTGAGCATTGGCTGTAAGGGTACTGATTTGCCAAATCATGTAAATAAACAGACTCGTTTTTTTCATTGGTATCTAAATTGAATTTTTCTTTGAAAAAGTTGATTTTAATATAGTTGATTTGTCAACTATATGGGTAAAAAATTTTACCCGCCAGCGTTTTCTTTGAGTTTTGTTAATACTTGTTTAAATATTAGTAGCTCGGCATCCGAAACACCTTTTAATATTGTATTGGCCATTTTGTCTAATGCTATTTTGCAATTATCTAATTTTTGAATGCCCGATTCGGTAAGTACGATGTATTTTTTTCTGCGGTCTTGGGCATCATTTACACGTTGTACGAAACCTCTTGCCTCCATTTGGTCAATGTGTCGCATAATTCCCGATTTATCTAGTTGCATAATTTCGGCTAATTCTGCTTGAATTGAATCTTCTTTTGAGGCGATAATTTTAAGTAAATGATATTGTTCTGGAGAAATCTCCAAACCGCTTTTGTCAAATTCTAAGGCAGTTGCTTTGTGTAAAGCTCGAATAGTACTACCAAAAACGAATTGAAGCGAATCTTTATCTAATTCCATGAAAGTTGACTTTGATATTGTTGATTAATCAACTAATTGGTTGTTAAAAAAGTTTCTATGATTCCTGAAAAAATAGATAAAATAAAAACAATTATGTTTAAACTTTGAAAAGTACAGAAATGAATAAGTATGGACTTCTGTTGAATCCTAGAAAAACAATCAAACCATCTATCTTAATAACTATTCAATCAAATCCGCAACTATCTTTGCCGAAGACAAAGCCAACGGGATTCCTCCTCCGGGATGGACACTTCCACCGACAAAATATAGATTTTTAATTTCAGAAGAGAAATTGGCATGTCTTAAAAATGCGGCAAACTTATTATTCGAACTATTGCCATATAATGCTCCTTGTGCCGAAGAAGTGCGTAATTCGATGGTTCTTGGGTCTAGAATTGATTCGTTTTCAATTAATTCACCAATATTCACACCTAAATTTTTGCTCAATTTATTAATAATATTTTGGCGAGTTGAAGCAATTATTTTTTCCCAATCTTGCCCCTCATTGGCAGGAGCGTTGATTAGCAAAAACCAATTTTCACAACCTTCAGGAGCATCATCAGCTTTGCATTTAGAGGTAATATTAAGATAAATCGTAGGGTCGTGATAAATTGTCTTTTTTTGAAATTGGTGTTCAAATTCGGCTTTGTAATTATTCGAAAAGAATATATTGTGTAAGCCTAATTGAGCAAATTGTTGTTTAATTCCCCAATAGAAAATCAAGCCAGAACCACTTTTTGCCTGATTTAAAATCTTGTCAGGATGCTTTACTTTAGGAAGTAACTTACGGTAGGTAGGCGTTACATCCATATTCGAGACGACTTTATCGAAGGCAAGTTCGTGGTTGTTTACCCTTATTTTTTTTGCCGAACTATTTTCAATAATAATTTCTTCAACTTTTACCCCAAAATTGAATTTTACACCCAAATCTTTAGCTAAATCGACCAAACTTTGGGTGATACCATACATGCCATTTTTAGGAAAAAAAGCTCCAACATTATATTCCAAATGTGGAATAATATTAAGCGTCGCTGGAGTTTGATAAGGGTCAGAACCATTGTAAGTTGCATAACGGTTAAATAATTGAACGGCCTTTTCAGTTTTGAAAAACCGTTCATTGGCTCTATTCATAGTGCCAAAAATGCCCATTTTAGGCAAATTCCAGTAACCTCTGAATGCTTTTTTTGAGGTCCAAGTCGATACTTTATGAAGAGAATCTTCTAAAAAAAGGCCACTCAAAACTTCATATTTAAAAGCGGCATCTTTTAAAAATTTGATTATATTTTGTGCTGGTTCGCCAAGTTTGTATTCTGCTTCCTGAGCAAAAGCTTCAATATCGGCCGAAACGCTAAGTCTAGTTCCATCATCCCAAAAATATTTACAAACTTCGGGTAATTTGAAATATTGGAAATAGTTTTCAGGATTTTTGCCTGAAAGTTCAAATAGTTCAGTCACAAACTGCGGCATCGTAAACAGCGAAGGCCCAGCATCAAAGCGGTATTCTCCTTGCTGAAATTCGCTTAATTTTCCCCCGGCATAGTCGTTGGCCTCAAATACTTCCACCGAGTATCCTTTATTAGCCAATCTGATGGCTGTTGCGATGCCTCCGATACCCGCTCCTATAATTGCTGCTTTCATTGCAAATACGATTTCTTAGTTTTATCATAACAACACGCGTCAGCGGTTTAGTGTTAAGAAAATTCCTAAAAATATATACCTAGAGCTTTTTTAAATATTAAAAATATCAGTGATGTTGAGATTTTTTCATTATTTTGCGTCACAATTAAAATTTCCCCTTAAATCATAAAATCAATTAAGCTCACTAAGAGTAAAACCAAGCAATGGCAAAATTATTGATTGTTGATGACGAAAAAAGTATTCGAGATGCCCTTCGTGACATTCTAGAATATGAAGAGTACGAAGTAGATGAAGCAAAAGATGGAGAAGAGGGCCTCGAAATGGTGCTAAAAACACAATATGATGTTGCTCTTTGTGATATCAAGATGCCCAAATTAGATGGTCTAGAAATGCTGTTGAAAGCCAAAGAAGAAGGAGTAATGACCCAATTTGTTATGATTTCGGCCTTTGGTAATGTTGAAAATGCAGTAGAAGCCACTAAACGTGGTGCCTTTGACTTCATTACGAAACCACCTGATTTGAATCGTTTGCTGGTTACTGTACGCAACGCCATCGAAAAGAGCAAAGACGTTGAAGTAATCAAAGTACTCAAACGCAGAATTTATAAAATTAACGAAATCGTTGGAGAATCAGACCTTATTAGAAAGGTTAAAGAAACCATTGATAGAGTAGCACCAACAGAAGCTCGTGTGCTTATCACTGGACCAAATGGTTCGGGTAAGGAAATGGTTGCTAAGCAAATTCATGAGAAAAGTAATAGATGTAATCAGCCTTCGATTGAGGTAAACTGTGCGGCTATACCTTCTGAATTAATTGAAAGTGAACTCTTTGGCCACGAAAAAGGGGCATTTACTTCGGCGATAAAACAACGTATCGGTAAATTTGAACAAGCCGATGGCGGTACACTTTTCTTAGATGAAATTGGCGATATGAGCCTTTCTGCCCAAGCAAAAGTGCTTCGTGCTTTACAAGAAAGTAAGATTACACGTGTGGGTGGTGATAAGGAAATAAAGATAAATGTGCGTGTGATTGCGGCTACAAATAAAGATTTGCGTAAAGAAATTGCCGAAGGTAACTTCCGTGAAGACTTATTCCACCGCTTAAATGTCATTCCGATTCATGTTCCTGCTTTGACTGACCGTAAAGATGATATTCCGTTATTAGCAGAGAAGTTTTTGTGCGATGTGGCTGATGAGTATGGCGATAATCCGAAAGAATTTGCTCCCGAAGCAATGGAATATATGAAAAGCCTCCCTTGGACAGGAAACGTGCGTGAATTACGCAACGTAGTTGAGCGATTGGTCATTATGTGTGGACCAACTATTACACTCGATGATGTGAAAATGTATGCAGGTGGCGGTTTCTGATTGTGTTTAAGTATTTTGATAATATAACGTCGGCAAGGCTCAAAACTTTGCCGACGTTTTTTGTGCTTCTTAAGCAATACTCAAAGTAGTACCCGACAAGGTAACTGTATAGGCTGTAATGCTTCCATTGCCAACCCCCGTACCATTAGTTTTAAAATACCAATCATGTGCGGTGCACTGAAATTGACCTTTTGCGGAATTATAAACTATTTGGTCTTTCTTTTCATGTGGGCAAGTACGAGCAATGGCAGCAAACGCTGAACTTGTGTTACCTGAGGCGATTCGAGCTAAAACTACGCCATTTGTTTTGATGTACCCACCAACATTATTAAGGGCGGTAGTGGTAGATAAATCTACTGTAAAAGCAGAAATTGGGGTGACAGTATCCGTACCTCCGCATGAGGTAAGTGCAGCCATTAATGCAGCACCACTAAAACCAATTTGCATCAAAAAATCTTTGCGTGAGATAGCCTCTGAATTCTTCATAAATAGAATCTTTTAAAGTGAATAATAGAAAATTTGTAAAGAATCTATCTATAAGAAAATGCGGTTTAATAAATAAATAGGTTTTGTAATTCTAAGGACGAAAAAAAAGGAAGTGCGAGTTGCACTTCCTTTGCTATATTCAAATAAATTTAGAAAAATTCTTAATGAAGGTCTTGATTAGTAGGTAAATTCACCAAATTCGCTATTGATGCTTACCTTCTTACTTTGTGCAGCTTCAACTCGACCAATTATTTGAGCTTCGATGCCAAAAGAATTAGCTATTTCGATAACTCTTTGAGCATATGCTTCTTCGAGATAAACCTCAAGTCTGTGGCCCATGTTAAATACTTTATACATCTCTTGCCATGAAGTTCCACTTTGTTCGTGAATAAGTTTAAACAAGGGTGGAATTGGAAAGAGATTATCCTTAATTACGTGTAAGTTTTCGATAAAATGTAAGACTTTTGTTTGAGCCCCACCACTGCAATGAACCATGCCATGAATATGCGGACGAAGTTCGGCCAAAAATGCTTTCGCAACTGGAGCGTACGTACGCGTAGGTGAAAGGATAAGTTTTCCTACATTAACACCTGCAATTTCTTCTGTTAGAAGTTTTGCTCCACTATAAACTAAATCTTTATTGATTTCCCCATCAAAACTTTCTGGATATTTTTCTGCGTAAATTTTACCTAAAACATCATGGCGAGCTGAAGTCAGACCATTACTCCCCATACCTCCGTTGTAGGCAGTTTCGTAGTTTGATTGTCCATAAGATGCTAAGCCAACAATGATATCCCCAGCCTTGATATTGTCGTTTGAGATAACATCTGAGCGTTTCATGCGGGCAATAATAGTGCTGTTTACGGCAATTGTACGAACTAAATCTCCTACATCAGCTGTTTCCCCACCAGTACTGTAAATTTCCACACCATGACTACGAAGCATTTCTAAACATTCTTCGGTACCGTTGATAATTTCAGCAATGACTTCTCCCGGAATTTTATTTTTATTACGGTCGATACTTGATGAAATAAGCATCGGGCCAACGGCTCCTACGCAAATTAAATCATCGGTATTCATCACAATCGAGTCTTGTGCAATGCCACGCCAAACCGAAATATCACCCGTTTCTTTCCAATATAAATATGCCAATGAAGTTTTTGTTCCAGCACCATCGGCATGCATGATATTACAATATTCGGCATCTCCACCTAATGTATCGGGTGAAATTTTGCAAAATGCTTTTGGAAAAAGACCTTTGTCGAGTTTTTCGATGGCTTTATGCACATCTTCTTTTGCAGCCGAAACTCCACGCTGCATATAACGGTCAGTCATTTTTTATCTAATAATTGAGCTACAAAGGTAAGGCTTAATTAAGAATTAAGAATTAAGAATTAAGAAATTTCTCGAAAAAGAATGAAAATTAGTGATAATTTGTGCGTTTTTGCTTAAAAACACTACCTCTTCTTTCGTTTTTTCAAATTGTATTTTTCTCCTTTTTCGAGTATAATAAACTTCATTTCTTTGGCTTGTTTGGTTGTTTCAAAAATCATCACTTGACTTTCGCCCAATACTTCTGCATTTCGATTATCTTGTACCCAAAGGGCTGTATTTTCATCAATACCAATACCTAATAAAGTAGGATTTTGAAAAATTAAACCAATAAGTCTATTTTGTCTTTGGCGTTTAATAAAATGTTGGTCAACGATGATTTCATTCATTAAGCCGAGCCCTTTTTTAGTTTCTACTTTTGTTCCATCAATTACTTTAAAATCACCTTCGCCTGTAATCATAATTTCCGACATAATGGCAGTTCCAGCACTTGTTCCAGCAAAAACCACTTGATTATTATAGCGTTCGTGCATCGCTTTAAAAAGTTCTTCATCTTTCAACACATCCATGATTCGATTTTGGTCTCCTCCACAAAAGAAAACCCCCTTAGCGGCTTTGAGTTGATTTAAAAGTAAAGCTTTACTTTCAGTGGTAAGAGGTGCCAAAGGAGCTTTTTCAACCACAATTTTTGAAAGAACTCCAATCTCATTTTTAATATTGGAATAAGCAGCTTCTTGCTCGCCACTCGCCCACGGAATCACCAATATATTTCCTTTTTCATTGCCGCTTAGTTCGATAAATTTTGTGAGAATATCAGGCGTGCGTTTGCCGCCCCCAATCATTATAAGTTGTTTTTGGGCGAATAATAAATTTGAACAAATAAGGGTAAGTAGAAATATTTGAAATGACCTTTTGATATTTTTCATAAGCGTAGTTTTTGATAATTTATCTATATCTTTGGGCTGAAAATTCAACCAAAAATATTCATACAAACCTATGAAAAAATACTTTGTTCTACTCGCTGTTTTAGCAATTTCGTGTAAAAATAAAACCGAGCAAAGCTGGCAGCTTACGCCATTCATAAAGGCTGATGTAGAAAACCCAATTTTATTACCTAATGATACAACCACATTTAATGACCCTATTTTACAGAAAAGCATAAACTGGGAAGCCAAAGATGTGTATAATCCTTCAGCCGTTGTACGCGATGGTAAAGTGTATATGCTTTATCGTGCAGAAGATACCCTTAAAGTTGTAGATGGTACCTCTCGTCTGGGTTTGGCAGTAAGCGAAGATGGGGTTCATTTCAAGCGTCAAACAAAGCCAGTTTTCTATCCTGATAATGATTTCATGAAAAAATATGAGTATCCGGGTGGCTGCGAAGACCCTCGTTTGGTAGAAACCGAAGATGGGAAGTATATCTTAACTTATACCGCATATGATGGAAAAACGGCACGTTTATGTGTGGCTTCGTCGACTGATTTACAAACATGGAAAAAAGAAGGCTTAGCTTTTAAGGAGCCTAAAAATGAAATGCTTTGGTCGAAATCAGGAGCTATCATTTGTAAGCAAATAGGAGATAAGTTTGTGGCCACAAAAATCAAAGGGAAATATTGGATGTATTGGGGAGACACCAATTTATTTTTAGCAAGTTCGGATAACTTAACTGATTGGAAGATTCTTGAAGATGAAACGGGTAAGCCTAAACCAATTGTAAAACCCCGTGATGATAACTTTGATAGTTGGTTAGTTGAGTCGGGTCCAGCAGCTTTTATCAAAGATGAAGGTATATTTTTGATTTATAATAGTGCCAATAAAGGTTTTCAGAACAAAAGTACTGATACCAAAAATGCTTATCGTGCAGGGCAAGTGTTGTTTGATAAAAATGACCCAACTAAAATCCTTGACCGTTCGAAAACATTTTTCTTTGAACCCGATAAACCATACGAATTAACAGGGCAAGTAAACAATGTGGTTTTTGTAGAAGGATTAGTTCATTTCAAGAAGCAGTGGTACTTATACTACGGTACGGCCGATTCTAAAATTGCATTAGCAGTATGTTATAAGTGAAGTCATAAAGTTCGAAAGAATGAATTGGATAGTTTATAATTATCAATAGAAATTAATTTATTGCCATTAGTTCTAACTGATGGGTACTTTTCAACTAACAAACTTGACTTTAGTCAAACAATTTATTTAGATTAAAGTCAAGTTTGTGTTGATTTTACTAGATTCCATCAGTTAAAACTGACGGCAAGGTAAAACTGATGGCAATGTAGGGCAATGAGTTTCTTTCGGAAAGACTCCTGTTTTAATTATTTCCAGTTTACTAATTTATCTAAAGCTTCATCAACTTTTTCAAAACCAAAACCAGATAATGTTTCTTTCATTAATCTGCTAATTTCATCATTGCAAAGATTACCAATACTACCTTCAAGAGTATGGTTCAAATCACGCGATGCTACGTAAGTTCCTCCAAATACTTCATCTTTTACTTGTAAGTAGGCATCACGGAAAGGTAAACCTTGCATTACTAATTCGTTTACTCGTTCAACCGAGAAAATTGGGTCGTATTTATCATCGGCTAATAAGTTTGGTTTTACCTGAATATTAGAAACCATAAAATGGGCAATATCCAAACACTCAAAAACTTGGTCGAAGGCAGGCATTAAGATTTCCTTCAAAATTTGCATATCTCTATGATACCCACTTGGTAAGTTGCTTGTCACGAATGCCAATTCAGTAGGCAAACCTTTTAGTCGATTGGTTTTAGCTCTGAGTAATTCTGCCACATCCGGATTTTTCTTGTGCGGCATAATACTGCTGCCCGTCGTAAGTTCGTCGGGTAAAGTCAAGAAATTGAAGTTCTGAGAATTATATAAACACACATCCATTGCCATTCTTGAAAGGGTATTGGCTAATGAAGTAAGTGCCGAAAGAACAACATACTCACTTTTACCACGAGTCATCTGAGCATAAACAACATTGTAATTAAGTTCATCGAAGCCTAAAAGTTTTGTTGTGAGTGTTCTATTTAATGGAAATGAGCTACCATACCCCGCACCCGAACCTAGCGGGTTTTTATTGACAACTTTATAGGCCGATTGCATGACGATGGTATCGTCTATTAAACTTTCAGCATAAGCTCCAAACCACAAACCAAATGAAGAAGGCATGGCAATTTGGAGATGTGTATAGCCTGGTAATAAATCATGTTTGTGTTTATTGCTCAGTTCGACCAATTTCGTAAACAATGTATTTATTTTTTCAACGACAACACGTACCTGATGACGCATAAAAAGCTTTAGGTCAACTAAAACTTGGTCATTACGAGAGCGGCCACTATGTATTTTTTTTCCAGCATCTCCCAGTGTTTGTGTCAATAGCCATTCAACTTGTGAGTGAACATCCTCTATACCATCTTCGATTAGAAATTTACCCTCTAATATATCATTGTATATTTTTCGACATTCCTTCAATATACGCTCTAATTCATTGTTTTTGAGTAATCCAATACTTTCTAGCATGATGGCATGTGCCATTGAGCCGAGTATATCAAATTCCGCCAAATACAGATCCATTTCACGGTCTTGTCCAACGGTAAATTTTTCAATCCGAAGAGCAGCCTCTTTTCCAGATTTACTTATGCTTTCCTTTTGCCAGAGCTTCACTTATTTATTTGTTTTATTGTGCTACAAAATAACGGCGATTTTCCATGAAAATAAAGATGTTGCCATGTATTTTATAAATATATATCCGCTTACTAATTTTTTAGCATGATTTTTGTTTAGTTTATTACTGATGATTGAGTGTCAATGAAGATATTTTAGCAAAGACGAGAAAGGTTTGAGTAGTCACCTTCTTGAAGTATTAAAAAGCTTCATCCAATAAAACTAGCATAGATTTAAAATAGTGCAACGGGTATTGGCAAAAAATAAGCCACTTAACATTAGTGTTTAAAAGTTCTATGGAATGTGAAAGACAGATAATATTTAATTATTTATTAAATAAGTATTGCTAGAGCAGCGTTTTATAAAGTTTTAAACTGAAACAATTACTATTGAGTGTACTTTACAAAAGCAGTAAACTTTATGTTTATTGCTTTGTCATTTGGGCTTTATGCCCAAATGACATCTTTTACTTATATACAAATTTTTGTATTTAAGTTAAAATCTTAATTATCTTTTGCCCAATTTTGAGCGATTTTGAATAGAAATTTTGAAATTATAAAGAGACCCTCGCTGTAAAAACTGATGGCATTCAGATGACACTCAAATAATAAAAAGATTAGTTTTGCAGAAAATGTAAAATAATATCAGCAAAATTAGCATTGATAAATTTTTTGATATCTAGAGTTTAAAAATTTGTGGTAACATCTTTACAATTTCGCAAATTTTTAAACTTTTTCCTAAGCCAATAAAAATTCTAGCCTGACTAATTATAAATAACCAACTTCAATTCTGCTTAAAATAGGTATTTCAATAACCCTCTGCATTTGAATTGATCGGTTAGTTATCAATTCAATAAATAAATATTAAAATTATTATAATAGTTAAAGGCATGGTTTTTGACAAAGGCTTATGTCTAATTTAAAACAGTAATCTTCAAGTAATGCCAAAAAGGATAATCATAAGTTTGATATATCTCATAACATTTACTTTTGCTTCTGTGGCCCAAAGTTCTTCAAAGGTTTTTCAAAAAGCGAATACCCAATTCGAAACTTTAGGCTATGCGAAAGCAATTGAATTGTATGAAATAGCATTGAGAAAGCCAAAGGGTGCTACTGATGAGGAAATTCTAAAGGCAAAATTAAATTTAGCATTAAGTTATAAGTTAGTAAAGGATTATCAAAATGCCGAACGGGTATATCGAGAAACTTTAAGTGCAAATCCAGTACTCAAGGGGGAAGATATTAAAGCCTACCGACATTTTGCTCAAGTGCTTACCAGTAATAGTAAGTTTTTGGAGGCAAATCAAAACTGGCAAAAGTTTAATGAATTGCAGGAACAAGATAAAAGAGGAATCGAATTTATCAAACTCAACAGCAACCGCGAAGCATTAGAACGTAATGTTGGTAGTTATAAAATCGAATACGTAGGTATCAATTCAAGTAGTGCTGATTTTAGCCCTGTTTATTATAAAAAAGGCTTAGTATTTGTTTCAGGTCGAACCGAAAACTCACAAATACGCCGTGTTTTTAATTGGGATGCTTCTTCTTTCCTTGATTTATTTTATCTCGAAGACCTTAAAGCACTTGGAACAGAATCGGGGGCTTCTGCTATTGGTTCAAGTAGCCAAATGGTTACTCAAAAAAATACCCAGCCTTCAAAAAAACTTGGAACCGACTATTACACGCCACCTACAGCCAACGATGCTAAAACTGTGGGTCGTAAGGGAACCGAATATATTACAGGAAGTAAGTACCTAGATTACGAAGAAGAGCCTTCAATTCAAACCGAAAAATTTAGCAAGAATCTCAATTCGAAATATCATGAAGGTCCGTGTGCTTTTTTTCATGATGGAATGAAAATAGTTTTTACCAGAAATACACTAATTGGGAGTGGAGGCGTTTTGGGTCAGAAGAAGAACGGAGCAATCAGTCGGTTGAAGCTTTATACAGCTGACTATGAAAATAATGATTGGCGTAAGATAAAAGAAATTCCATTCAATAGTAATGATTATTCTTGTGCCCACCCAACCCTCACTATCGATGATAAAACCATGTATTTTGTTTCGGATATGCCGGGGGGATATGGTGGTACTGATATTTGGATGACTCGATATGAGAACGACGAATGGTCAAAGCCACAGAATTTAGGGGGTAGTATCAACACACGAGGCAATGAAATGTTTCCATTTGTTGATGAAAGAGGAAATCTCTATTTTTCATCTGATGGCCACCCAGGTTTGGGCGATTTAGATATTTTCTTTGTTCCGATGAGTACGGCGGCTGGTATGCCAAGTGGAAAGGTTAGAAATTTAGGAGCTCCACTCAATTCGAGTAGAGATGATTTTGGTATTATTACTGATAGTGAACGCCGAACAGGATTTATTAGTAGTAATCGAAAACGTGGCGGAATAGATGATGATATCTATAAATTTACTCGCCTTGGCACCCTCTATGGTTGTAGGGAAGTGGTTGTAAATATTTTCGATAATGATACCAAAAAGCCATTTGATAAAATAAGGTTTGAATATGAAATTAAAGACAATGTAACTACCAGAGAAAGTGCTATAACAAATGATATTGGTACGATAAAACTTTGCTTAGAAGCTGATAACGACTTTAATTTTTTAATAAAACAAAATGGTTATCAAGCGGAAAGTATTAGTTTCTCTAACAAAGATGCCTCAGATTATGAGGTTTCAAAGTTGGATATTTATTTGAAAAAAGAAATAATTATAGAGAAAAGTAAACTAGATAAGAAAGTAGAAAAAGTTGATTCTGTGAGTGAAACCTTGGTTTCTCGAAGAAACGATAATATAAGTTCAAGCATTTTTAGAGGTATCGTTACCGCAGGGAAAGATAGTACGCCAATTGCAGGTGTTCGTGTAAGATTTATCAATCAATGCACTGGTATTGCTCAAGAAATGACTACAGGTGCCGATGGTTCCTATGAGTTCAAACGTGAACTTAATTGTGATTATGTTTTAGAGTCTTTCAAAGAAAACTTCGGAAAATCTTCAGAAACGATTCCCAAAATTGAAGAAAAACGTAGTATCATAACAAGTATTTTCAAGAAAAAGAAACCAGTAGTACCTGCCACGGGTTCGTTTTTTGATACGAAACTGTATAAAGTTGGCGATATAGTAAAACTGGATAATATCTATTATGATTCTGATAGTTATAAGATTCGAAGTGATGCTGCACGTGAATTAGAGAAATTAGTACGAACTATGCAGAGAAATCCGAATATGATTATTGAAATTCGTTCACATACCGATACCCGCGGGAATGCTCTTGATAATCTCATGCTTTCACAACGAAGAGTCAATGAGGTAGTTGATTATTTAGCAGATAAAGGTATTGCTCGTGCACGCATGCGTGGGGTAGGAAAAGGAGAATCCGAACCCGTAAATTCATGTGGTGATGGTGTACAATGTACAGAAGCGGAGCATCAAAGAAACCGCCGAACTGAGTTTAAAATTATTTCGATTGAAAGAAAGTAGAAAAAGTAAAATAGTGAAAATTTAAAAGGCATCAATAGATAATTGATGCCTTTTAAATTTTATAATTTCAAAATAATTTAGAAAGAACCTACATTTAATCTTCCACCCGTTACGCATTTACCAGAAAGTGATGCCGTAGGCGTTACTGAAGACAAAATGGCGTTTTTGATAGTTGCTGCCGATGCCCCTGCATTAACAGAAGCATATAGAGCAGCTGCTCCTGTTACGTGAGGAGTAGCCATTGAGGTTCCATTATAGCTAGCATAACTCGAAATTATTTTTCCTTTCGAACTTGCAGGCACTGTTGAGAAAATTCCTGAACCTGGAGCTCCTAAATCAACTTGAGTAGCACCGTAATTAGAGAAACTTGATAATCCACCAGTGTTTGTAATAGAAGCAACAGCGATAACATTTGGTACGTTATAATTAGAAGGGTAGTTAGCCGTAGCATCATTATTACTACTATTATTACCTGCAGCTGCAATAAATAAGATCCCTGCATTATTAGCACGTGTAATGGCATCTTGTAATGCTTGCGAGAAGCCACCTCCACCCCAAGAGTTATTAGTAGCTACAATATTTAAGCCGCTTCTAATCTTTAAATCAGTAAAGTAATCAACAGCTTTGATAGCATTTGCAGTTGTACCGCCACGACTTCCTAGAAATTTAGCACTTAAAAGTTTAACGTTCCAGCATACACCAGCAACACCAATTCCATTGCCACCAACACCGCCTATGGTTCCTGCCACGTGTGTACCGTGGTCATCGCCAGTGCCATCAAAAACTGTATTATTATTTCCATCAAAATCCCAGCCGTAGACATCATCTACCAAACCGTTACCATCATCATCTCGACCATTACCGCTAATTTCTCCAGGATTTACTCCAGCATTGGCAGCTAAGTCTTCGTGTGTGTACATATACCCTTCGTCAATGATACCTATATAGACAGTATTAGTCCCCGTTTTGCCATTTGCCCAAGCAACAGCAGCATTTGAGCCAAATTGGTTGGCAGGAGAGGTAGTTGAGCCATACATACCCCACAATGAACCATTAGTAAAATATGGGTCGTTTGAAACAGCATCGTGTGTGTAAATATAGTTTGGTTCGATATACTCAATTTCACCAAGGCCTTTTACACGTGCAATTGCTTCTAAAGCATTCATTGGTATTTGTACGAGTTGAATTCCATCATTATCTCCAAACCTTTCCATGAGTTTGGTTAAGATTTTCTCTTTCAGTTTTCCACCAATTTTGTCTAAAATTTCTGATTTTTTTGACTCTGAAACGCCAGTTTTAAATTTTACTAATACTTCATTTGGTTCGAAGTTTTGGGCAGTTGTTCTGGCGGCACTTCTTTGATTTGTAGTTGATGAAGATTTAGAATCTGAAACTTCAATAATCTCAGATGTACAAGAAGTCATAAACACACCCAAAGATAAAATGGATGCTAAGGTTCTGATTAGTTTTCTCATGTTATTAGCTATAGTTAATTAGTTAGTACACTTTTTATAAAGTGCCCCTAAAATTATATAAAAATTAGAAAGTGCAAAAATATTATCTAAAAAATTGCAAAGGTATCGTTATTCTTTATTGGATATTACTCTTGACAATTGCGAAGGTATATTCGAAAGGGGCTTTCAGTAATTATACAAAACAAATCAGTTTTCAATGGTATATCTCAGAAGGATGTGCCATTTTTGTTGTTGAATAATTATTCAAATCAAATCCATGATTAATTATCGGTTTAATCAAATATGAAAATACTTCATACTGCCGACTGGCATTTAGGAAAAAAACTCCATAAATATGACCTTTCACAAGACCACCAGTTGTTTCTTGATTGGTTGATTATGATAATCAAAGAACAAAAAATTGACCTTTTGTTGATTTCAGGTGACATCTTCGATTTGGCTAATCCACCACTCGAAGCTCGTGCCATGTACTATTGGTTTTTGAGGCAAATGATTCAGCTTCGTTGTAGAATTATTATAACAGGCGGCAACCACGATTCGGCACAAATGCTCGATGCACCTAAAGAAATTTTGAACTTGCTCGATATAACGGTGGTAGGAGGAGCCACAACTCCAATTACTAACGAAATAGTTGTACACGAAAATGTAGTGATATGTGCGGTTCCATACCTACGAGATTCGGATATTCGACAAGCTATTGAGGGAGAAACGGGTGCTTCAAGAATTGAGAATGTTCGTTTGGGTATCAAAAAACATTACAACGAACTGGCAGAATTTTGTCAGGAAAAGTATGCCGATAAAGTAAAGATAGCCATGGGGCATTTGTATGCACAGGGGGCAAGTTCATCAGAATCCGAGCGAGAAATTCAAATTGGAAATTTGGCTGCAGTAGAGGGAAATGATTTTTCAGAGATTTTCAATTATGTAGCATTAGGGCATATTCATCGACCACAACGTATTGGTGGTACCGATAGGGTTCGCTATTCTGGCTCTCCAATTCCATTAAGTTTTAGCGAAAAGGATGACAAAAAAATAGTTTTAATTTTAGATATCACTGAAAATACCATCAGTCAAATTTCAGAATTTCAAGTACCTAAATTCAGAGAATTAAAACGAATCTCAGGTACATTTGAGTCTGTTAAAGCAAAATTGGCTTCCTATCAAAACGAATTTCCCCTAAAAGCATTTATTGAGGTTGAGGTAATCGAAGAATCATTCGACCCATTAATAATAAAATTGTTAAATGATTCTATTGCATTATTTGATGATGAAAATGCAGTTGTATTAAAGCATCGTCTAACATTCAAAAATGAAGTAAAAAGCAGTGAAGAATTGTTTTTAGAAGGGCAAAGTATAGACGAAATTACAGAAAAAGATATGCTCCAAAAAAGGCTCGAAAGAGAAAATACCTTGTCGGAGGAGCATAGAAAATTGATGATGGAAGCATTCACAGAACTTTTACTTTTAGTAGAGCAAGAAGATGAAAATTAATAAAATATACCTACGAAATATTAATTCTTTCAAAGGTGAACATTCTATAGATTTTACTGCGAATCCATTGGGTTCTGCTGGGCTTTTTGCCATAGTCGGGCCGACAGGTGCGGGCAAATCAACCTTACTTGATGCCATTACTTTAGCACTTTTTAATCGAATTCCGAGATTCGACAAAAAGATTTCAAAAGATTTCATCGCATCTGCGGGTTCAATCCTTACCAAAGGAGAACGAGAATGTGCCGTAGAAGTTGAGTTTTCGTGCAAATCTGGCGTATTTACTTCAAAATGGTGGATAGAACTGAACAAAAACAATAATTTCAATGACTATGGCATGGAGATTATTGACTTAAGAACACAGGCAATTTTACCTCTGAAAAAGAGTGAGGTGCCCGATAAAAATCAAGAATTGATTGGTTTATCTTATGACCAATTTATTAAGTCGATTTTGCTTTCGCAAGGTGAGTTTGCGAGATTTTTGAAGTCGGGTAGAGATGAAAGAGGTAAATTATTAGAAGATATTACGGGTACACAAATTTATCGTAAACTTGGTAAAAAAGCATTTGAAGTTGCCAAAGAAAAAGGGCTTGAATTACGCGATGTTCGTGCATTAATTGATGCAGAAAAAAGAAAATTAGCAAGTCCAGAGCAAGAGCAGGATTGGTTGAACAAGAAAATTGAGATTGCTCAAGAATTAGAGAAAATTGCTTCAGAAATTACGCTTTTAGAACAAAAAATTGCTCAAAAAAATAAGATTTTTGAACTCGAAAAACTCATTAAAGAAAAACAACAACGCCTCGAACAAGCCCAAGTGGCTTTACTTGAATTTGAAAAAAATGAGGCGGTTCAATTACAAAACCACGAAAAAGCCGAACCTTTTCAAGCATTGATTTTAGGCTTACAGAATCAAGAAAATGAGCTAAAAAACTTAAATCAAAGATTACAGGAAGAAGAAAAGCGTTTTGCTGATAATTCTAAAGTTTTGAATCAAATTCAATTGAGAATTGCTGGACTAACAAAAGAGCCTAATCTTACGCTCGAAAATGCTTTAATAAGTCTTCAGCAGCTTAGAGAAAATCTTAGTCAATTATATAATAAAAAAGCGGCTCAGGAGGCAGAAAAGAAGGCATTCGAAGCTCAAATTACGGAATTACTCACAAAAATTGCCGATAGAAATTTACAGTTTTCTGTTAGCCAAATCTCAGATGAAAATATTCAGCAGATAAAAAATGTAGGTATTTCTCATAAAAATATTTTAGACGAAACACTCAAACAAGCTAATATTACGGATGCCTCTGAAGCTGCTGTTAAGCGTGAAGTTTTAGCTTTTGAATTTAGAAATTATGCTCAACTCAAAAACTGTGTTGTGCAGTTTGTGAATGTCAATCGGGCAATTGAGAAGGAACAAACCCAAGAAAAAACACAAACTGAATTGATTGTCCAACAACGTCCAATTCTCGAAAAAACGCAAAAAAGACTGGTTGAATTAGAACAAATTATCAAACAGTTTGAAACAGAGAAAGAGCGTTTGGGTAAATCATATAATTTTGAAAGAGACCGCCAAAATCTATTGAAAAAAGATGAGCCTTGTCCGCTTTGCGGTTCGCTCGAACACCCTTTTTTAAGCCATTATGCCAATAATTACGTTGAGGTTGACCAAAAATTGACCGAGGCTAAAAAAGAAGAGAAAGAACTCAATGAACAATTTAAGTTACTCAACGGACAAATTGTTTCGGCGGAAGCATTGAGCAAAAGTGCAGTTCAAAACCTCAAAGAGTTTGAGGTTCAGAAAAAAGCAGTTTTGACAGAAATTGATTCGATTAAAACTGCCCTTAAAATTGACAAAGTCGGAAATAGTGATAGTATTGATGGACAATTAAAAAATATAGAAAGTCAACAGTCGGCTTTACAAAGTATTGAAAGTAAAGTTGAAAAATACAAAGATTTGCAATTGCTTTATAAAAGATGTAGTGAGGCGAAAGGTTTGCAATTGGCGTATAATCAATTAATTGGACAAATAAAAGAATTATACGCTGGGCAAGATTTTGAAAAAGAATTTAATGATATTCAAACCAATTACTTGCAAACACAAACGGCTATCCAAACTTCGGTTAAAGTAATAAATGATTTAAAAAATGAGATTGCACCTAAAAATAAAACATACGAAAACGAATTTTCATCGCTCGAATCAAAGATAAAATTGGCAGGTTTTGAAAATACATTGGCTTGTCAGGCGGCTATTTTAAGTGCAGAAATGCAAAGAGTTTTACGCGAGAAAAAACAAAATTTATTGGTGGCAAGTCAAACACTTATGGGTCAACTCAAAGAACATGAGCTTGAAATTGAGAATCTAAGAAAATCAGATGATGCTACCACAAGTTTGGCGTTCATGCTTGAAACACAATTAGAAATTAAGAAAAGACAAACAACATTGCTTGAAGAACAAACTCGCCATGAAGTTACGTTGACTTTATTACAAAATACCAAGCAGGAAATTCAGCGTTTAGAAATTCAATTAGCAACTTTAGAAAAGGATAATTTAAAATGGGAGCTATTGGATAAATATATTGGCGATGCTACTGGTAAAAAGTTTGGAACTTTCGCTCAAGGACTTACGCTCGCTCGATTAATTGCTTTAGCCAATCGACGTTTGAAGGATTTATCGGATAGATATTTACTCGATAAACCGAGTGAGCAAGACGAGGACGAATTGATGATTGTTGACCAATACATGGGTAACGAACGCCGCTCCGTAAAAACCCTTTCGGGTGGTGAAACTTTTATGATAAGTCTTTCGTTGGCATTGGCTTTATCTGATTTGGCATCAAAGAATATCAAACTTGATAGCTTATTTATTGATGAAGGCTTCGGAACGCTCGACCCCGAATCTTTAGATTTAGCATTAAATACTTTAGAAAAATTACAACAGGAATCACAGAAAAATATAGGAATTATTTCGCACGTAGAGTCAATAAAAGAGCGAATTTCTACACAAATTCGACTCGAAAGAAACAATAGAGGTTTTAGCAGAGTGATTATTCAATAAATAAAAAAAGGACGAGGTTTATGCTCGTCCTTTTCTCGTTAATATAATGCTTTATCAATGGCTTTTACCACTTCAGGTACCGAAATAAGGCCAGTGTGTCGCCAAAGTTGTTTATTATTCTGAAACAAAATGAGGGTTGGAACTGCCTCAATTTTATATTTTTTACGTAGAGCAGGATTTTTATCTACATCAATTTTCATCACCAAAACCTCTTCATCAATTTCCTCAACTAATTGATTGAGCATTGAGTCTATTTTTCTACAAGGTTTGCACCATTCGGCCGTGAAATCTATTAAAACGGGTTCATCCGAACTTACTAATTCTTCAAAATTGCCTGTCATAGCAGTAATACATATTGTTTGCTGAACTTATACTACATTTTTTTTATGGTTTTGGTTCTTTTCAGGCATAACTTTCTTAAAGCATTACTAAAAGCAATGTAAGTTCGGGATTAAGTATATGTTTTTATAAATTTTCAAACCGCAGATAACACATATTTATCAACGCAAATTTTTACAAATGTTTATTATATTTTCATCGAAAATCAGCATTATATGTGGGTCTGCATCTTAATTACGAAGGTAATTCTTATTGAGGAATTGCCTAATCATTGGCGAAAAACCTTAGAAAATCTAAAAAATTTACTCATTTCATTAATTTCAAACTACCTTTGAATATAGAAACAAATATTGGAAGCTGATAAATTAAAATGCTCAAACAAGATAAAAGACAAAATAATAAACCTAGCAAGTCTGATTCTACTCAATTTAAAGTTGAGGTTGAAAGTGAATTGTTGGTGTTTTTACTCGAAAAGATAAAAAATCGTAGTAGAAATGATATAAAAGTTTTATTGAGAGAAAAACAGATTTTTGTAGATGGTCAGGCGATTTCTCAATTCAATCATCCGCTTAAACCTCAACAAAAGGTAGAAGTAAAGTGGAGAAAAATGCCTGAAGAACAGCGTTATAGAGCTTTGAATATTGTTTTTGAAGATGAGTACCTAATTGTTATTGAAAAGCAGGCTGGCATTTTATCGATTGCTACCGAAAAACAAAAAGATAATACGGCATATAGTATTTTGAGTAGCCATGTAAAAAAACAAGACCCCCGAAATCGAATTTTTGTGGTGCATCGCCTCGACCGCGAGACTTCGGGTTTGATGATGTTTGCTAAGAGCGAAAAAATTCAGAAACTTTTACAGGAATCTTGGAATGATTCCATAGAAGAACGCACTTACTTAGCTGTAGTTGAGGGAAAAGTTGAAAAACAAGAAGATACCATCGTATCATATTTAGTTGAAAGCAAAGCTTTGATTATGTATTCAACCAAAAACACGGAGGTAGGGCAGAAAGCAATTACGCACTACGAAGTATTAAAAAGCAATAAAAACTACTCGCTTTTGAAGGTAAATCTTGAAACTGGTCGAAAAAATCAGATTCGTGTGCATGCCAAAGATATTGGGCACCCAGTGGTTGGTGATGAAAAATATGGGGCAAAATCAAATCCTCTCAAACGTCTTGGTTTGCATGCTTGGGTATTGGCATTTAAGCATCCCATTACAAAAAAAGATGTAAGATTTGAAACTGAAATGCCAACAAAATTTACAGGTTTATTCAATTAAAATGCCCTTTCGACGAATTTTCTGAAACTTTGGTCTTTATAAAACACAAACTCGACGTTTTCTATTACAGCTCAAGCATTTAGCAAATTATATTTGTACTATACTAATACGAAAAAACTAAAAACGCTCTTTTACCAAAGATGAAAAAAACATTGATGCTTTTGTTTATGTTATTTTCGTCTTTGGTTTTTGCTCAACCTAAATCAGTAGTTAGAGGAATTGCCATTGACGAAAATAATCAAGTGCTTCCTTTTGCAACTATTAGTGTGCTTGTTACCAAAGATTCTTCTAATATTAGTAGCCAACTCACGAAAGAAAATGGCTCTTTCGAATTCATTCTAAGTAATTCCAAATCATATTTATTAAAAATATCCGTAGTTGGGTATCAAACGACCGTTTTCCCATTTACAATTCAGGGTGATTTTACTGATTTGGGAAATGTATTAGTTAAAAGTGCCGATAATGTGCTGAATGAGGTAATAGTAAAAGGTAACAAAGAACCAGTAGCTGTAAAAAAAGATACCCTTGAGTTTGATGCAGGCGTATTAAAACCCCAGCAAAATGATAACCTTGAAGATTTATTAAGGAAAGTACCAGCTTTGGAAATAGATGAAAATGGAGGAATCAAAGCTCAAAATAAGGTTATTAAAAAATTGTATATTGATGGGAAAGAGTTTTTCGGAAATGACCCGCAACTCGCTTTGAAAAACTTACCAGCTGAGTCGATTGAAAAAATACAAGTCGTTGAGAAAAAGACCGAACAGGCAGAGTTTTCGGGAGTAGATGATGGCGAACGTGAAATGGTCATTAATGTTACGCTGAAAGATTCTCACAAAAAAGGAACATTTGGTTTTGGTTCGGTAGCGGGTTTTCCGAAGTTTGATAATTCGCCTGATTTCTACAATGCCAAAACTTCAATCAATAGATTTAGTCCGAGTGAGCAGTTTTCAGTAATTGGGCTATTAAATAACCTCAATCAGCAAGGATTTACGCCACAAGATGCTGCCAATTTTTCAAGCTTAAATTCACAATCAAATCGTGGAGGTGGTGGCGGAAATGCCGCAAATGTAAACTTACCGATTGTCGTTGGTAAACGACCCGGCATTGTTTCGACCGAAGGTGCAGGGTTGAATTATAATAATCAATATGCCAAGAAGTCTTCATTTCAAAGTAGTTATTTCTTTAATGCAGGGCATACTGACTTGTTGAGAAACTTGTTTCGACAGAGTTTTTTACCCTCTAAAACTATCAATACTGACCAGAATACACAACAAAATCGTGATAACAATAACCACCGACTGAATGCCATACTTACACACCATTTCGATGAAAAAAACTTACTGAAACTCACCACTTCCGTGAACACTGTTGCTGGTGATGCCCTCACGAATACACTTTCTAAGATAAGCACTTTTTCTTTAGGAGACACGGTGGTAAATACTTCAAACAGAACGGTACGGAATCACTCTAATGGACAAAATTATAATAATAGTCTTTTACTTCGACACAGATTTTCATTGCCACGCCGAACAATAAGCTTGAATGCTGTTTTTAATTTGAATAAAGATACCAACAGCGACTCAACCAATACACTAAATCGAAATCAAGTTAATGGAGCAATTGTAGAAAGAACAATCAATCAGGAAAACCTTCGAAAAACCAAACAGCAAAACCAACGCATTCAAATAGCCTATACAGAGCCTTTGGCTAAAAATATGACATTAGAAGGCAATTATGCCTATCAACAAAATATCAATAGTTCGAATTTCGATGTTTGGGATATTGTCAATGCCACTTTTGTGCAAAATAATGTTTTGAGTAATGCCTATAGTAGTCGATTTGATTTTCAGCAAGCAGGTTTTAAGTTAAATAATGAAACCAAAGAGAAAACTTTGATGGTAGGCGTTTTTTATCAGAAATCTATTTTGCAAAGTATTGTGAAGCGAGCATCTGATAATGTCTTAGAACGCAGATTTCAGAATATTTTGCCGTCAATGCGATATTCGTTCCGTAGAAATGCCGATAATAAAAACCTAAGAAAAGTAAATAATAATGTCACTTTTGAATATAATACAGCTGTAAGTGAGCCATCGGTAAGAGATTTACAACCAATTACGGTTAATAATAATCCACAGAATATATTTCTTGGAAATCCAGACCTGAAGCCTGAGTATGTACATAGATTATTTTTGAATGATAATATCTTCAACCCCAAAACTTTCACGAATATTGGTATCAGCGGGAATCTAAATTATACACAAAATGCCATTGCCTACGCCCAAACGGTAAGTGAAACCCTTGTGCGTACAACACAACCCGTAAATATGCCATATCGTTTGAATGCCAACCTAGGTATGAATTATACTTTTTCGATTGGAAAAGTAAAGAATCGCATGAGGATAACGATAAGTCCGAGATATTTGGTTTCGCAAGGAAACAGCTTAGTAAATGGTGTGAATAATTTGAACACGCAAAATCAATATCGAGGAGATTTTAAGTTTACCTATTTGACAGATAAGATTAACTTTATTGTTGCGGCAAATTACCAGAAATCGTTTGTTACTTATTCGGTCAATCAAGAATTTAATCAAACGTTTTCAATATTAAAAAACACCACAGATTTACGTTGGAGGATAACCAAGGAATTTACACTAGCAACTGATTTTGATTATACTTATTATCAGAGTTCTCGCTTAAATAATGCTCTCAAGCCGATTCCGATTTTAAATGTAGCCGTAAAACATTTATTTTTGAAAAATAATAGGGGAGAACTCATGTTTTCTGTGCAAGATGTATTCAAGCGGAATATTTATCTTTCGCCGCGTTCGGATGAGAACTTCTTTGAAATAGACCGCTCGAATACTCTTAGTAGGTATTTCTTATTGACTTTTACTTATACCGTCAGAAATCAAGGTAAGCGTTAATTGGGTAAGTTTCTAAGGAAAAAATCTCTGATATTTCCGCCCATAATTTTAGTAATATCTTCTTGATTGAATCCTTCTTTTTCGAGTGCTTTTACGATAAGTGGCAAACCAGTTACATCAAAATGAGTTCCAATTGCACCATCGAAATCTGAACCTAAACCTACTTTGTCAACGCCAATTTTATCGGCTACATATTTGATACTTTTGGCAGTTGCGGCGGCATCAGTTCCGCAAACGGCTGTTTCCCATAGACCAATGCCAATGATTCCATTGTGTTTACCGATTTCGATGATTTGTTCATCAGTTAAATTTCGATTATTATCGCAAACACCTTTAATACCCGTATGTGAAACAACTACTGGCCCGCTATGCAATTTCAATACATCGCTTATGGTTGCTTGAGAAGAGTGAGCCAAGTCAATAACCATATTCTTTTCAGCCATTTTCTTGATTAAATCTTTACCTTTTTCAGTTAGTCCACCCTTTTTTACACCGTGAGCAGAACCCGCCCATTCGTTATCAAAAAAATGTGCTAAACCAATATATCTAACCCCTGCATCATACAAAACATCAAGATTGTTTATATCATTTTCTAAGCAGTGAGCTCCCTCAACACCCAACATTCCAGCAGTAATGAAACGATTTTGTTTTCGGTCCGCTATATATTTTTCTAAGTCTCTTTTGGAAGTAATTACTCTAAATTTTCCACCCGATTCTTTGGCAAAGCTATGAAGGTCATGGCATTGGTCTAAAGCACGCGTTTTGATACTAAACCAATCGGCTGGCTTGCGAAGTTGGGCAAAATTAAGCAAAGCTACTTGGTCGGTGTGGTCATCGTTGTGCTCGATATTAATTCCGCGGGGTGTTTTACTTACAATCGTAAAAACTTGTAAGGCCATATTTGCTTCAAGCATTCTTGGTAAATCAACGTGGCCATAATTATGTTTTTCGAAGAAATCTCTGTCCCAAAGAAGAGCGTCGCAGTGCAAATCAGCAATGAAAGGAATGGCTTCATAAACACTATCTTTCGGGAATGGGGGTTGGCTAGTTACTTTATTCATTGATTTATCAATCATGCTAGGTAAGAAGCCAAAGAAAAAAATAGCAACGACGATAATAGTAAAGAAGAAAATCTTTAGGGCTTTTTTCATGAGTAAGTGAAGTGTAATATTAGTGTAATTAGGTAGGACAATTTTAGTGATTATATCCCTAAAAAACAAAACCTGTCTTTGAAAAAGACAGGTTTTGTAGATAATTCTGAATATTTCTTTAGGCTTCTTGAAGAAGTGAACTGAATTCAACGTATTTCCCTCGGAAAAGCATTTGGTATCTATCCGAAATTCTTTCACGATGCTGCATTTCAAATTCCATATAATCTTCCATATTTTTGAAATGAAATTGAAAAGCAAAGGTTTTATCAGTATTGGCTTGTTCGTTGAGAAGTCTGAAAACTTTAATGTCTTTAGGCAGATTCGTAGATAATGCAACTGGTATAAAATTTGATTTCATCCACTTTAACCATTGTTCGTTTATTTTATCTTCAACATTAAACGTAATATTAAAAATGAGCATTGGTGCGTTTGTTTGATTAATATTCCTGCAAAGTTCGTAAAGATTTTTGGTCTTGTTCATACCTAATTTACTTTTTCTTTGCGTTCTTTGTAAGATATTATAGCAGAATTATACGAATTGTTTTGATAATTCGGTAAACATGCTGCCAAATTCAAAAGATAATTAGCTAACATATTTTCCAAATCAATGTTTAAAAAGTATATTCCTCATCTCATCGCGGCGGTTGGCTTTGTGGTTGTGAGTTTTATGTATGCATCGCCACTCTTGCAAGGCAAACGCCTTGCCATGCACGATACTCAAATGGCTGCGGCCTCGGCTAAAGAATTAAATGATTTTTATAAGCAAACAGGCGAGTGGGCTTGGTGGACAAACTCAATGTTTGGTGGAATGCCAGGGTATATGGTGGCAGGCGATTATGAAAATAGCCTTTCAACAAAGATTGGTTCATTTTACATGAACAATATTCCTTCTCCAGCCAATGTTTTGATACTCTTGATGTTGGGTTTTTATGTGTTAATGCGAGTATTAAAAGTAAATAATTGGCTCGGTTTTTTCGGTTCGGTGGCTTATGCATTCAATACCTACAACCTGCTTTTTCTTGAGGCTGGCCACGTTTCAAAAATTGTAGCCATTGCTTTTGCACCTGCTCTTTTAGCTTCTTTTATAGCTGTTTTTAGGGGAAGATATTTGTTGGGTATTGCGATGACCACCTTCTTCATGGCTATGGAGATGTATGCCAATCACCCACAAATTACTTATTATTTATTCTTCTTATTAGGTATATATGTACTTTTTGAAAGTTATTTACATGTAAAGAAGGGTAACTTTTCGGGTTTAATTAAGGCTTATGTAGTTGTATTGGTTGGGTCATTGATTGGTTTTGGAACTAATAGTATGCACTTATGGAATAACTTTGTTTACTCGAAAGAAACCACACGCGGCAAATCAGAGCTTACACTCGGAAACTTGAATCAATCAGCTGATGGTTTAGGAAGAGATTATGCTTTTTCATATAGTCCAGGTAAAATAGAAACGTTAACGCTCTTGGCTCCAAATTTTGTTGGAGGTGCTTCTGCTGCCAACTTGGGCGAAAAATCTGAGACTTATAAAATGCTTGTAGGGAAAGGTGTTGATGCTACTACCGCAGCACAGTTTAGCTCAAATCTACCGATGTATTTTGGCCCACAATCTTATGTTTCTGGACCAAATTATTCGGGTATCATCATTTTATTCTTATTTATCTTGGGGTTAATCTTGGTAAAAGATGGTTTAAGATATGTGCTGATTCTGACCTCAATTTTATACTTGTTTATCTCTTGGGGGAGTAGTTTTAGTGGCTTCAACTTCTTTATGTTCGATTATTTCCCTTACTACAATAAATTTAGAGATAGTAAGATGGTTGTTACACTCATGCACTTGTGTTTTGTATTGGGGGCTATGATGGGTGTGAATAAAATCATTACTGAAAAGCTATCTTTCAATGAACTTAAGAAACCTTTACTTTATAGTATTGGAGGTTTAGTGCTATTGATTTTACTTGGTTATTTCATGCTTGATTTCCGATCAGAACGTGATGCTGATATGTTTAAGAGTATGGCTCAGGCCAACGGACAGGAGTTTGCCGATGCTTTTGCGGCTTCACTTCATGCCGACCGCCAATCGGCAGTAATGGGTGATTTGTTACGTTCGATATTTTTATTAGTAATTTCTGCTGGAGTAATTTGGGCTTATACTACCGAGAAAATAAAAGCTAATGTATTTGTCATTGTTTTAGGTATTCTGGCTGCTCTTGATTTAGCTTTGGTTGATAAACGCTACTTTAATAATGATGATTTTCAAACCAAAACTCGTGTAGCTGAGCGATTCAATCCATCGCCTGCTGATGAGCAAATTTTACAAGATAAGGACCCAGATTTTAGAGTGGTGGATTTAGCAACAAACCAAGGCTTCTTTGCAGATGCAACTGCTTCCTACTTCCACAAATCTATTGGTGGATATCATGGTGCTAAATTGAAGCGTATTCAAGAATTATATGATAATGCAATGACCAAAGATGGTAAGTATAATTTACCAATCTTTAATATGTTGAATACGAAGTATTTCATTACACCAGGACAAGATGGAAACCCAGTGGCACAAAAAAATCCAGATGCATTAGGTAATGCGTGGTTTGTGAATGAAGTAAAAGTGGTTAAGAATGCCGATGAGGAAATTAAAGCTGTTAGCAATTTTAATCCGCGTAGCGTAGCTTTTGTTGATGAACGTTATAAACAATATTTTAGTGATAAAAACATTAAACAAGATACAACGGCGACTATCAAACTAACTGATTATAAGCCAAATTATTTGACTTATGAGTCAAATTCTCCGACTAACCAAGTAGCAATTTTCTCTGAAATTTACTACCGTGGAAATGAAGATTGGAAGTCTTTTGTGGATGGACAAGAAACGCCACATTTTAGAGCAAACTATGTTTTGCGTGCCATGACTATTCCTGCTGGTAAACATAAGATTGAGTTCAAATTTCAACCAAAATCAGTCATAATTGGGGCAAAAATAGATTTAGTTGCATCTATTCTTATGGTTTTACTACTTATTGGAGCTTTAGTGATGGAGCTTCGCAGTGAGAAAAAAACTGAACAAACAGAAATATAAATTATGGCATAAATCCCGAATGAAGTAGAAGATTAGCATTCGCTATCTAAGTTTTCATTCGGGATTTTTTATCAACGAATAAAATAAACGATGTTTGATTATTATTTGAAAATCGGAGCCTTGTTTAATCATACGATTCAAACCTTTGTTTCGATTTTGAAAGTATTATTATTATCGAAATTTTGGCTACCAAAATTTTCCAATCAAAAAAAGATTGCTTCCATTTTAGGAAATGGTCCTTCGCTTAATCACGCTTTAGCAGAAAACTTAAATTTTTTGCAAGAAACAGATACCTATTGTGTAAATCTATTTGCATTGTCAGAAGTTTACTCTTCCTTGAAGCCCCAAAATTATGTTTTCTTAGACCCTGCCTTTTTCATGTACGATGAACAAAATGATGGGCGTCAGGATATTAAGAAAACATACGAAGCTATTTTTGAAAAGACTGATTGGGCAATGAGGTTTTTTGTTCCGGCCAGTGGGCGTAACTCTTATTTTGTAAAAAGACTAAAAAAAGAGAAGCCTAATGTGCAAGTGTGCCTTTTCAATTATACCATTGTGCGTGGTTTTCCTGCTTTCAGAAATTGGATTTTTAAGCATAATTTAGGAATGCCTCAATGTCAGAATATTTTGGCGGCATCGCTTTATGTAGCATTAGTTCAAAACTATGAAAGTGTTTATTTGTTTGGTGCAGACCATTCATGGCACGAAGAAATGAGAATTACCGAGCAGAATGAATTTGAAATGCGTCAGATTCATTTTTATGACAATTCGGCCGATATCAAACACGAAAAAGTAGTAGATGTGCGAAATAATTCTCGACCAAGTTTGCAAGCACAATTTCTCTCTTTGCACAAAGTGTTTTTTTCTTACGAAATATTAAGATCTTTTGCTCAATCAAGACATATAAAAGTACTCAATGCTAGTAAAAAGACCTACATTGATGCTTTTGAACGAGTAAAGATTTCTTAAAAAAAGCGGAGCTATGTTTCGAAACATAACTCCGCTTTTTGCTTTCTAATTTCTATATACCCATTACCATCACATCTGATGTAGGAACTGGGCTTCCACCTTTTTTCTCTAATGTAACTGCAAATGCTTTTGCTGTTGATATTTTCTTCACTTGTTGAGTATTATTTTTTATATCAAACACACCCGCATCAACGGGTTTATCATCAATAATTGCCCACAGTTGATACTGCATTCCTGCGGGAGGAGCTGGTAAATTACCCCTCACTACATAAACTTGGTTAGTTTTTGTATCCCATGCGAGCATGACAGTTGAATTTTCTGAACCTTTTTGACCGACTAACTTACTCATTTTCACGCTTGGGTCCATCAGTAATTTAACTTCATTGGCCGACATCATTTCTTCCTGCGATTTGATATCTTTTTGGAGTTTTATATTTTCATTTACAGCTAAATCAAGATTTGATTTTGTACTTTTCCATTGGGTAGCTAAGTAAATATTAGCTAAAATACTACCCAATAATGCTACTGAAGCGGCAATTCTTAGGTAAGTTCCGTAAAACCCCGAGATTCTGGTTGCCCGTTGGGCATTGAAATCTATTTCTTGGCCACTCTCAAAGTCAATAACTTTACTATTACCCTCCACAATTTTTGACCAAATTTGGTCTTGCAGATGAGCTGGAGGAGTTTGAGCATTGGCAAAGGCATAGCTTTCTAAGGCTTCTTCGATTGCTCGAATTTCGGCCTTAATTTCGGGGTATTGCATAGCCAATTGCTCGATTTCGGCCACTTCTTCCGTCGAAGCCAATCCAAGCACGTAGCTTTCTATAATCCCAGAGGCTATGTATTCTTTAATATTCATTTTACTAAACGAGTGAAAACTTCACTCTAAGTTCTCTTTAGTTTTATTCAATAATTAAAACTCATAAAAATAGGTATGATAAGACAAGCCATAGCACACCCAATAGATTCCTTAGGTTACCGATAGCCGCTTTTATTCTTGTTTTTACTGTACCAAGTGGAATGCCGAATTCATCTGACACTTCAGCTTGTGTATAACCCTGAAAATAAACTAAATCAATGAGTTGTTTATATTCAGGTCTTAGGCCATCGACAATTTTTCTAAGGCCAATCGCATCAATTGATAAGTTGGTTTGATATTCACTATCTACTTGGAAAATTACAGAATCTTCCATTGATACATTCTGAGATGAATCTCTGTAATCAGCCGAACGAACTTTATCGATGCTTAGATTACGAGCAATATTCATCATCCATGTAAAGATGCTTCCCTTCGAAGAGTCATAATTATCAATATTTCGCCAAATTTTTAAGAATGTATCTTGTAACAAATCACTGGCGTCATCATCTGATTGGACGATTTTGTTAATCACACCAAACAAAGCTCCTGAATAATTATTATACAGGATATTAAAACCCTTCTGGTCTTTATTTCGCAATAAAGTTACCAAATCTTCTTCTGCTATGCTAATTCGACGTGCCAAGCGTTTTTTTTTAGTTCAAACTAAATAACAATACTTTCAATAAGATGTTTAGTTACTTTCTCAATCAAAATATAGAATTATTTAATCTGATGGTTTTAACGGTTCTAAGATGATTAATTTATCATGTCTTTTTGATAACATTTACGGTAAATCTTAAACTTTGGATTTCCTCATTTCAGAATTTATAGATTTTCAGCTTAACTTTGTAGAAAAATCTATAATCAAGAGGTTTGCAGTGGGTAGTTTGCAATATTAATGATAAGATTTCACAAAAGGAAACGGTTTTACTACCCAATAATTAAAATAGAATGACTCCGAAAGAACAAGGCTTTTTTTTTCCTGCCGAATGGCACCCTCATAGAGCTACTTGGCTTAGTTTTCCGCAAAGTTCAGATTCGTGGGATTATGGCGAGCGTTTAGAAAGAATTTATCCTTCATACATGGCCTTTGTGAAAGCCATCACAGAAAGTGAAAATGTATGTATTAATGCCAAAGACGAGGAGCACCAAGCCCTTATTTGGCGATTAATAGAAGAATATGGGATAGATAAAAGTAAAGTAGAAGTTCCGATTCATCCTAATAATGACTCTTGGTGCCGCGACCACGGCCCGGCGTTTTTGATAAACCCCGAAACTAAACAACGAATGATTGTTGAGTGGGGCTATAACGCTTGGGGAGGTAAATATCCTCCTTATGATGATGATGATAGAATTCCAATAAAAATTGCCGAATATTTGAATCTACCTTATGTAGTACCTGGTATTATCATGGAAGGTGGTTCGGTAGAATTCAACGGAAAAGGTACAGTATTGACCAGTAAATCTTGTTTGCTTAATCCGAACCGAAATCCGCATCTTTCTCAGTCCGAAATTGAAGATTATCTTCGTAATTACTATGGAGTGGAGCAAGTTTTATGGGTTACTGAAGGAATTGTGGGCGATGATACCGATGGCCATATTGATGATACTACTCGTTTTGTGAATGAAGATACCGTTCTAACAGTGGTTGAACCCAATGAAGAAGATGATAATTATCATCCGCTCAAACAAAACTTGGAAGATTTAAAAGCCATGCGTTTGCCTAATGGCCAGCCACTAAATATTATTGAGCTACCAATGCCTGACCCCGTGTATGATAGTGGCGTAAGGCTACCAGCTTCTTATGCTAATTTCTTGATAACCAATAAATTTATTATCGTTCCTACTTATGGTTGCGATAAAGATGATCTTGCTTTATCAATTATTCAAGAGTGTTTTCCTAAACATAAAGTTGTTGGTATTAATGCTACCGAAATCATTTGGGGTTTGGGTAGTTTTCACTGCTTGTCACAACAAGAACCCATCATTTAATTCATATTAGGAGCGAACTTTGGTTCGCTCTTTTAATTTTGCTATTTCCTAAACTTTTGTTTTATGTCAATAAACTATCATGGAAAAACCTTCAAATCTGTAAATAATACACCCAATGGAGAAGTTGGGGCTGAAACTATATTCAATTATCAGCAACAGGGAAATGTAGTTTGGGCAGAATATCGTGGAGGCTCAATCTTAAAAGGTTTTTTAATTGCTAAAGTTGTTGAGGAAAATGCTTTAGATATGCGTTATGAACACATCAATCAGTATGGTGAGTTAATGACGGGTATTTGTTTTTCAAAGCCTGAATTATTACCTGATGGCCGTATTCGCTTACATGAACAATGGCAATGGACAAGCGGTGATTTATCATCGGGCCAGTCGATAATAGAAGAAATTATTGAATAAAATTTCGTAAAAAGCAGAAATTTCGCTTAATTTTGGATTCTTTAATACCTTTTGTTTGATGTTTATCATCTTTAGAGGTGTCTCTTACTCAACAAAATCAGTTTCATCACAATAAATTCTAACCTTTGCAGTTGTTTATTGAGGATGATTGTTTTATGCTTTTATGATGAAATACAATAAATATATATATATAACATTAGTTTTTATACAATTAGCTTGTCAAGTTGCCAAGAAACCCCTACCTAAAACTAATCAGGTAGCTTCTACGAAGTCTAAAGAAGATATTTTTACTATTTCTTCTACAACTCCACCTCTTATAAGCACACCTTCAGTAGCAGAATCTAAGCCAGAACCTGTTGCGTTGACAGTAGGTAATGTAGCGTTAAAAACTGCCGATTTAAAATTTGCTTTCGAAAATCAGATTTCAGAAGATTCGCTCTCGCCTAAAGCTTTTTTAGAGCAGGTCATCAACGACCAAAGGATTATCGCCGATGCAAAAAAGAGAGGCTACGATACTACCGCATCATTCAAGCAAGAAATAGAAGATTATCGAAGTACTTTAGCCGAAGCGTATTTAACCGATAGCACAACGATTAAAGCACTACTAAAAGAAACTTATGAATGGATGAAAGAAGAGGTTCGCGTAGCTCATATTATGTATCCTATTTCAGAGTTTGCCGAGCCAACAGATACTTTAGCAATTTATAATAAATTAGTTGATATTCGAAATAGAGCTCTAACAGGAGAAGATTTCGACACTTTAGCTCAACAGTTTTCACAAGATAAAAAAACAAATAGTGTTGGTGGTGATTTGGGTTGGTTTAGAGCGATACGTTTTCTGTACCCACTTGAGAAAGCAGCATATACTACTCCGGTTGGACAAATATCTATGCCAGTTCGAACAAAGGGAGGGTATCATATTGTGAAAGTTTTAGGTCGCCGACCTTACAGTGGAAGTGTGTTAGTACAACATATATTAAAAACAGTTCAGCCCAATGCTATTGAGGCAGAAAGCCTTAAAGCAAAAAATACGCTGGATTCATTAAGAGAAGTGATTGCCAAAGGAGGAATCTCTTTTGAAGATGCTTGTAAAAAATATTCTGATGATACACGCTACCGAAATTTTGGTGGTTTTTTGCCAGTATTCGGAATTGGTGGTAGAGAAGAAGTATCATTTGAACAAGCGGCATTTGCTTTGCAAGAAGGAGAAGTATCAAAACCAGTACGTACTACAATTGGCTGGCATTTGATAAAGCTTTCTAAAAAAATCCCAATGGAGTCTTTTGATGAAGCTCAGGTAAAGTTGAAAGATAAAATTGTGACAGACTCAAGGGGCGATGTAGTAAAAGAAAATACGCTCATCAAACTAAAAAAACAAATGAAGTTTGATGAAGACCAAGAGGTTGTTAAAAGGGCCATTACGGCCGCTGATACTAACATTTTGGTGAAAAAATGGGCTTATGCAGTTAATAATGAATTATTGAATAAACCAATATTCAACATTGGCTCAAAAGCATACAAAACTAAATTGTTTTTTGATTTTGCTGTTGACCATCAAACTTTCGAACGAATACCAACGGGCTATACTCCTACAATGGTTATGCGTAGTTTCTATAAGAAGTTTGTTGAAAATACCGTAAAAGAATATGCCGAATCTCATTTAGAGGAATTGAATCCTGATTTTAAGATTTTGATGAATGAATATTCTACAAGTCTTTTGAAAATGGAATTACTCAATGATTTAGTATATGAAAAGTCAACATCTGATACAACCGAACAACGCCTCTTTTACGAAAAAAATATTGTACGCTACCAGATGCCTGAACGAGTACAAGCTACTATTATTGCCTCGAAAGATGCTAAAGTGGTTTATCAGGTAAAAGAATTACTCGAAAAAGGTAAGCCCTATAACCTCAAAAGACTCTATCGTACGCCATTATATTTTACAAAATCATCGAGCAATCTAACCCCTGACCACAAGCAGACTTTAGTTTATATCCTAGAAATTATGCGAAAAAATAAAGGATATGTGGTAGAAATAGGTGGGCATGCAGACCAACACGAAGAAGATAATATTTCGGCTGAACGTATAGAAAAAGCTAAGGCGTTCTTGGTGGCTAATGGCTTATCAATTGAAAGAATTATCGAAAACGACTACGTAAAAACCAAACCCTCGGGTGATAAATTTGATTGGTCTAAAAACCAAAGAGTTACTTTTGCTTTTTATAGTAATTCACAAAAAGATGTAGAAAAAATATTTAATGCTAAAGAAGCAAATACAGTAAGCATTGAAGAGGGATATTTTAAACACGGCGATAATAAGTTTATTGATTTAGTACAGTGGGTTGTAGGAAGGCACTCAGTAGCAAAAGATGGGCAGTTTGCTGATGTGATTATCGAACAAGTAGAGCCAGCAAGAAGCAAAACACTAAGAGAATGTAGAGGACAAGTGTTGGTGGATTATCAAAAATATCTTGAAAATCAATTTAAAACAGACTTGATTAATAAATATCCTGTAAATTTGAATCAAGAAGAGATTGATAAAGCCTTAGGTATAAAAAAATAAACTTTAGTAGAGATATAGCCTAAGTGCCATTAATTACGTTTACAAAAGAACAATAGTAGAAATTATAAGTATTCAAATAAATAAAATGTTTAAGAAATTATTCCTTTTGGTTTGTCTGCCAATATTGGCATTTTCCCAAAGTGCACCTATCAATATTGACAGAATTGTTGCAAAAGTTGACAACTACATCATCCTACGTTCAGAAGTTGAGCAGCTTTATATTAGAGGCCAGCAACAGCAACAACCAGTAAGTAAATGCCAAGCTCTAGAGAGTATGGTTGTTAATAAACTTTTGGTTGCGAAAGCAGAAATAGACTCTGTTTTAGTTGAAGATAAAGAAGTTGAAGCTCAGCTTACAGCCCGTATGCAACAAATGGTGCAGTTGTACGGAAACGAGAAAAATATTATCGAACAATTTGGTAAATCGCTTGAAACACTCAAAAGTGAGGTACGCTCACAAGTGAAAGAGCAACTTACTGCCCAAAAAATGCAGGGAAAGATTACGGAAGACCTTAAGATTACTCCGAATGAAGTAAGAAGGTTCTTCAATCGTATTCCTAAAGACAGTATCCCCGAAATACCTACCGAAGTAGAACTGGCACATATTGTGCGTTTGGCTAAGGTAACGAAAGCTCAAAAAGATGAGTTATCCGAACGTCTCCTCGATTATAAACGTAGAGTTTTGGCCGGAGAAAAATTTGAAGACCTAGCCAAAGAATATTCTGAAGACCCAGGTTCTCGTCAATTTGGTGGTGATTTATCTTGGGCTAAACGTGGGCAAATGGTACCGCAATTCGAGGCAGTAGCAATGAAACTTAAACCCAACGAAATTTCAGATGTAGTAGAGTCAGATTTTGGTTTACACCTCATTCAAACGCTTGAAGTTCGTGGACAAGAATACCATGCTCGCCATATTTTGTTAAGACCAGATTATAATAGATTAGATATCACTGATGCTAAAAAGTTTCTTGATAGTATCAGAACTGAAATTGTAAAAGATAGTATTAAGTTTGAAAAAGCTGCCAAAGAGTTTTCTGAAGATAAGCAAACTCAAGATGGAGGTGGTATATTACTTGACCCTCAAAGTGGTTCAAGCAAAATGGCTCTTGATGAGAGCATGGAACCTACGCTTTACTTTACGATTGATACCATGAAAGTTGGCACGATTACTGTTCCGCTACCTTACAGAAGCGAAGATGGTAAAACTGGCGTAAGAATCATTTATTATAAAGCTAAACATGCTCCACATAAAGCAAGCCTGAATGAGGATTTTGAGCGATTAAAGGAGTTTGCTATAATGGAAAAAAGAAATGTGGAGATTGAAAAATGGTTCAAAAAGGCTACAGCCGATGTATATATTAAGATTGACCCTGAGTTTGAATCTTGTAACATTTTTGGCAAAGACCGAATTAGTGGAGGGGTACAATATTAAATAGTGATAAAAACTGAAAATGTAGCGTTTGAATAAATAATTTTTCTATTACTAAATCACATATTACATACATCCTAACTCATATCTAAAATAGATGAGCAAAGTTACATTTACTTCTGACGTAGAAGCAGCTGATGCCCTAAAAGTGGCGTTTAATCAATTGCAAAATGAAATTGGACAGGTGATTGTTGGACAAGATGAAACTGTTCGTCTGCTACTCACTGCCATCTTTTGTCAAGGTCACTGCTTATTGGTTGGAGTGCCAGGTTTGGCAAAGACTTTATTGATTCATACTATGGCATCGGCTTTGGATTTAGATTTTAACCGAATCCAGTTTACGCCCGATTTAATGCCTTCTGATATTTTAGGTTCGGAAACGCTTGATAATGACCGTAATTTTCGATTTATCAAGGGCCCTGTTTTTGCCAATATCGTATTGGCCGATGAGATTAACCGTACACCACCTAAAACGCAATCTGCTTTGCTTGAAGCCATGCAAGAGTTTGCCGTTACAGTAGGCGGAAAGAAACATGGTATTGGCCGCCCTTTTTTCGTTTTGGCTACTCAAAATCCAATCGAACAAGAAGGAACTTACCCTTTACCAGAAGCACAGCTCGACCGTTTTATGTTTATGGTTACCCTTGATTATCCGTCTTACAAACAAGAGCTTGATATTGTTAAGAATACCACTTCCGACCGCAAAACGACAGTAAATAAAGTTCTTTCGGCCGAAGAAATACTTTATTTTCAACAATTAGTACGTCGTGTACCAGTACCTGATAATGTAGTAGAATATGCAGTTGCATTGGTTCATAAAACTCGTCCGACATCGGAAATGGCTTCAGCTGATACTAAGAAATATTTAGAGTGGGGTGCTGGGCCAAGAGCTTCTCAAAATCTAATTTTGGGGGCGAAATGTAATGCTCTTATCAATGGTAAATACTCGCCAGATATTGAAGATGTGAAGGCTGTGGCAGTTTCAGTATTACGTCATCGTATCGTAAGAAATTTCAAAGCAGAAGCTGAGAATGTTTCTGTAGAAGATATTATCAAGAATATGTTGTAAAAAATTAGATATTTCAATAAAAAAAGGCTCAAAAGTGTAAACTTTGAGCCTTTTTTTATTGGATATATTACTTAACATTATTCTTCATTCATCAAAGTTTCATACACCAACATCAGAATTCCATCTTTTAATCCTAAGTCGGGTACCATAATTTCGTTGGCTCCTGCCCATTTCATTACCGAAATATAAATATCTGATGCTGGAACGATTACATCTGCACGGTCGGCATTGAGTTGAAGTCTATTTATTCGTTCTTCGAGACTAAACTTTTCAATAAAGTTTCTCATTTTCTCTAAATCTTTCAACGAAGCTTTATTATCTTTTTTCCCTTCAATCATATTAAAGAGTTTTGAGACATTCCCACCTGTTCCAACGGCAATCACTTCTTCTCCTTTAGGTATATTTTCATTGACCCAAACCTGCATTTTTTTCCAAACATCTGGTGCTTCTTTGTGCTCAAGCAATCGAACCGAACCAATTTTAAAAGATTTGGCTGTGACTTTCTTATGCCCTTTATAGATATTTAGTTCTGTACTTCCACCACCTACATCTATGTGTAGATAAGTCTTATCGTCATCTAATACCGTAACGATTACATTATTAATGAGTTCTGCTTCTTGCTCACCTTCAATGAGGTGTATTTCCATGCCCAATTCATTAAAAATTCGCTCCACAATACTTGCTCCATTTTCAGCTTCACGCATGGCACTTGTCGCACAAATCATGTAGGCATCAACTTCATGAAGTTCCATCAATAACTGATAAGCCTGTAAGAGTTTTTTGATTCGAGCTTCGCTGGCGTGAGAAATACTCCCTGTGTTGAATACATCCATACCCAAGCGGAGAGCAAAGCGAACATACTCAACTTTTTTGAAGCTAATTTTATTTTTATTAGTTAATACCGACGAAATCTGCATTCGTGCAGCATTAGAGCCTATATCAATGGCAGCGATTTTCATAACTCCCTACCCCAAAAGGGGAGTTTTTGGTTTAAAGTTTAATGATTTGCAAAAGTAATGATTTCATATTAAAATAAGGAGAGAAATAAAAAAGGTACTGTAATTTCCCACAGTACCTTTTAAGAAATCTTTTATGATAGTCTCTTACCAGAAGTATGTATAAAGGAATACAATTGTGAGTATCACAATTGTTGCCCCAATTGCAAAGCTTTTTGAGGTTTTAAACATTGCTGTATCAATTTCCAATCCTTTATTTTCACTCGGTAGAGCCAAGCCTAAGACAAACATTACTGCTACACAAATAACAAATACCCATCCCATACGGTCAAGGAAAGGAACTGTTGTCCAATCAGCACCCGGTAGCCAGTTATTGTGCATTGAAAGAGCAATCAAGAAACCACCTACAATAGCGAAAAATGCACCCGCTGAGTTGGTTTTTTTCCAGAAAAAGCCCATAATAAATGTAGCGAAAATACCCGGAGAAAGTAGTCCTGTCATTTCTTGGATAAACTGGAAACCACCTTTCTTTTCGATTCCCATGAATGGAGAGATAACAATAGCCAAAATCATCGAAATAACGATAACTATTCGACCAATGACAACCAATTTTTTCTCGCTCATATCTTTAGCAAAGTATGGGCGGAAAACATCAAGTGTGAAAATGGTAGAAATACTATTGGCTTTACCTGCCAAGGAGGCAACAACTGCTGCTGTAAGTGCTGCAAAAGAAAGCCCCTTCAAACCAACAGGCAAAAGGTTTAATAATACTGGATAAGCACGGTCTTGGTTGAATGTACCATCAGCTCCGAGCATTTCTTGTTGGAACATGCCTTTTTGGTATAAAGCATAAGCAGCAATACCCGGTAAAGTCACAATTACAGGCATCAATAATTTCAAGAACGCCGCAAACAACAAACCATTACGAGCGGTATTGAGGTCGGCACCAAGGGCACGTTGTGTAATGTATTGATTACATCCCCAATAATTAAGATTTACAATCCACATACCACCAAAAAGAACAGTTAAGCCTGGAAGCGACATATAGTTTGGATTTCCTTTTGGATAAATCATGTGGAAGTGGTCATCGTGGTTTTGAGTCATTAACTTAAAGCCAGTTGCCAAACCTTCCATGCCATATTTTTCAGAAACGAGCGTTACGGCCAAATACGTAGCTGCCAAGCCGCCAATTACCAAGAAAAATACTTGAATTACATCTGTAAAACCAATTACTTTCATACCTCCAATGGTGATAATAATGGCGAAAACGGCCAAGAATACCATACAAGTATAAAAATCTAAACCCGAAATACCCGAAACGGCTAATGCCCCTAAGTATAAAATTGAGGTTAGATTTACCATGATATAAAGCAATAACCAAAAAATTGCCATAATCAAACTCACAGTTTTGTTGTAGCGTTGGCTTAAAAACTGTGGCATGGTTGAAATATTATTTTTCAAGTAAATAGGCATGAAAAATACTGCAACAATGATGAGTGTAGCGGCAGCCATCCATTCGTAGGTTGAGATACCTAATCCCATCGAAAATCCATTGCCCGACATTCCAATCATTTGCTCGGCTGAAATATTCGAGGCAATCAAAGAGGCTCCAATTGCCCACCAAGTTAGGGAGCCCTCTGCTAAGAAAAAGTCTTTAGTAGAAGTTTGTGCTGATTTCTTTTTGTTATAAATCCAGTAGCCATAGCCCGCTACTATAATAAAATAGAAGAGAAAAACTAAGTAGTCAAGTGTTTGAAGTTTTTGCATTTTGCTCAGGGTTAATTAATAAGTGTCAAAGTAACATTTCAATCGTTGTTTGTAACAAATTACGATATAAAATTTGCTTTTTCAAAGAAAAACTAAGGTTTTTAGAAGAGAGTGGCCCTATTTTAAAAAAATACCAAATACTCATTTACAATTGATAGTTTTTTTTTGTAAGTGGGTGATATTTTTCATATTTTTACGAAAAAACCGTCCCGTTTTGAATAGGAATACAATCAGATTACTGGTTTTACTTGGTACGCTTTCGATTACGGGAATTATTGCTGTGCAGGCTTACTGGGTAAAACGTGCTTTCGACTTAAAAGAACAACAATTTCGTCAAACAGTCATGATTTCGCTGCGTAACGTGGCGAACAGAATTTCTACGCTTTACAAACTCTCAAAATTTGATAATCCAGTCTCTCAACTTTCTTCTGATTATTATGTTTGTAATCTCAGAATACCACTTGATGCGGATGTCTTGGAGCATTATTTGAAAGAAGAATTTCGGAAACAAAATCTAAATACACCTTTTGAGTACGGCATATATGACTGTGAGAGCGAGAAAATTGTTTATGGCTCTTACATTGATGCTAACTTTGAAGAAAATAAAGTTTCCTCAAAGCCATTACCTAAAACAGATAAATATCTCAATTATTTTGGTGTTCGTTTCCCATCCAAAACGAGTTATTTAGCCAGTAAACTTGATATTTGGCTTATTTCCTCTTTAATCACTCTTATCGTAACGGTTTTCTTTGGGTATTCGATGTTTGTTATTCTACAACAAAAACGCTTGAGTGAAGTCCAGCGAGATTTTGTAAATAACATGACTCATGAGTTTCAAACACCTATATCCACAATTAAAATTGCTACAGATGTTTTGAGTCAGCCTAAAATATTTGAGCAACCTGAACGTTTTAAAAAATACGTACAGATAATTAGGCAGGAAAATAGTCGATTGAAAACCCAAGTAGAATCGGTGTTGAATACTGCTCGACTAGAACGAGGAAAGTTTGAGTTAAATATACAGTTGCAAGAAATTCATGGGTTAATTTATGAAGTAACTGAAGGAACGCAAGCAGAATTGGAAGAAGGATTGAAAATGGAATTTAATGCTGTTCGCTCTAGTATTTATGCCGACCGTACGCAATTAGTGAGCTTGATAAGAAATTTACTTGAAAACGCTATAAAATATTCCTCTAAACCTCCAAATATTACGATTCGTACCGAAAATACAACGGAAGGTTTGGTCTTGTCGGTTATTGATAAAGGAATAGGTATTCCGAAGGAAAGTATTGATAAAATCTTTAAAAAATTCTACCGTGTACCTACTGGAAATTTGCACAATGTAAAAGGATTTGGCTTGGGTTTGAGCTATGTCAATGAAATTGCTAAGGCTCACAAATGGCAACTTAAAGTTGAAAGTGAAGTAGGGAAGGGAAGTATCTTTAGTGTAATTATAAAGCAAGAAAGTTAGTAAATTACTAATTGAATATAATAGATAAAACTATCTATTTCATTGACTGTGAACCCAATCTGTTGACTAAAAATGCCCAAAATTTTATACGTAGAAGATGACCCCAATTTAGGGTTTGTGACGAAAGATAATCTCGAACTCGAAGGATACGAGATTGCTCATTTTCAAGATGGAAAAGAAGCATGGAAGAGCTTTACTAAAGAAAAATACGACCTCTGTTTATTGGATGTAATGTTACCCGAATTAGATGGGTTTTCTTTAGCTGAAAAAATTCGTAAACAAAACCAGCAAGTTCCAATCATTTTTCTTACTGCCAAAGCGATGCAAGAAGACCGCATAACTGGCTTGAAGATTGGTGGTGATGACTACGTAACCAAACCCTTCAGTATAGAAGAACTGAACCTAAGAATCAAAATTTTCCTTCGTCGTAAAGAAATTTCAAAAGAATCTATTCAAGGACATTCTGCGTGGAAAATGGGTTTATATGAATTTGACTACCAACAATTAAGTTTAAAATCAAATACTAAAATAGAGCAGCTTACGCATAGAGAAGCCGAGGTATTAAAGTTTCTGTGCGAACGCCGCAATCAAGTTATTAAGCGTGAAGAAATCCTAACGGCAATTTGGGGCCGCGATGATTATTTCCTAGGGCGTAGTCTCGATGTATTTGTTACTCGTCTTCGTAAAATGCTTTCAGAAGACTCCACAATCAAAATAGAGAATATACATGGAATAGGCTTTAAGTTTACCTGTTAATCTCATCATAAAGATTTAAGGTAAGAATCCTAATCCTTCACAGCTTAAAAGCATTACTAAATTGGAATAATAGTAGTGCTTTTTACTTCCGACATGACGAAAAAACTATGTATTAGCGATACTCCCGAAATCAACGAGAGTTTCTGTTGGTGAAATTGATGATAACTTTCCATATTAGGAACGATTATTTTAAGCATATAATCGAAGCTGCCAGATACAAAATTACACTCTACAACTTCTGGTAAGTTCATAATGGCTTGGTTGAAGGCCTCAGAAGTATCGTTGGTTTGTTTGATAAGTGTTACTTGGCAATAGACGGTTAGATGTTGCCCTAATTTTCGTTTATTTAAAATAGTTACATACTTTTCAATAATTCCTTCTTGTTTCAATCGCTTTACACGGTCATGTACTGGTGTAAGCGAGAGATTTATTTGTTGCGAAATATCCTTTAATGTAAGCTGGGCATCTTCTTGTAAAAGCCTCAGAATCTTTCTGTCAGTTTCATCTAGATTCATATAAATAATTAGGTTTTATTTTCAGTTAGTTTTTAGTCAGAATTTTTTTCTCTTAGGAAATAAGAATATACACTCAATCAGAAATTATTTCTATAAAAAGAATAATTAATAATAAAATTTTCTTATTTATTCAAATATAGTAATAATATTTTCTTGATATACTAATTTTGTCTTGCAATTATACTTCATCACATATAAAACCTATCATTTTCTACTACACCAAAATGTGTAGTAGAGAAACAATTACACTTCATCTTTCAAATTAAAGTACCTATGATAATCGGAGTTCCAAAAGAAATCAAAAATAACGAAAATCGTGTAGCTCTTACACCAGCAGGTGTAGCAGAATTAAAAAAACACGGACATACAGTTTATGTACAGTCAAGTGCTGGCGAGGGAAGTGGTTTCGCAGATAATGAATATGCAGCAGCGGGTGCAACTTTATTGCCAACGATTGAAGAGGTTTATGCTATTGCCGAGATGATTATCAAGGTAAAAGAGCCAATTGAGTCTGAGTATAAACTGATTAAAAAAGACCAACTTTTGTTTACATATTTCCACTTTGCTTCATCTGAGCCACTTACACACGCTATGATTGAGCGTGGAGCAGTTTGTTTGGCTTATGAAACAGTAGAAAAGACAGACCGTAGTTTACCACTATTGGTTCCTATGTCAGAAGTGGCGGGTCGTATGGCTATTCAAGAAGGTGCTAAGTATTTAGAAAAACCATTGAAAGGTAAAGGTATATTGTTGGGTGGCGTGCCGGGTGTTCCGCCAGCAAAGGTATTGGTTTTAGGAGGTGGAATTGTGGGTACTCAAGCAGCAAAAATGGCAGCTGGTTTAGGAGCGAGAGTGGTGATTATGGATGTAAGCTTACCACGTTTACGCTACTTGTCTGATATTATGCCACAAAACGTAACAACCATCATGTCGAATCACTATAATATCCGCGAAGCAATTGCTGAAGCAGATTTAGTAGTAGGTGCGGTATTGATTCCAGGTGCAAAGGCTCCACATTTAATCACACGTGACATGTTGAAGCTAATGAAACCTGGTACTGTAGTGGTTGATGTGGCTGTTGACCAAGGAGGTTGTATTGAAACTTGTACGCCTACAACGCACGAGAATCCAACATTTATTATTGATGATATTGTGCATTATTGCGTAGCTAATATGCCGGGTGCAGTACCATATACATCTACATTAGCTCTTACAAATGCTACATTGCCGTATGCGGTTCAGTTGGCAAATAAGGGATGGAAAAAAGCCTGCAACGAAAACGAAGAGTTGAAGAAGGGATTGAATGTTGTAAATGGCAAGGTAGTTTATAAAGGTGTTGCTGATGCTTGGAATTTAGAATTAAGCAAAATCGAAGACGTGTTATAATCTTTTCAACCCTTACCCACTATAGAGTAAATAAATTATAGCCTTTTCTCTCTCGTAGAGAAAAGGCTTTTTTATGAAATAGAAATTTTACTATACGAAAATGCCTCCGAAACCCACAAAAATCTGCAATTTTGCAAAATGGCAAAGAAACAAAAATTTTATACCGTCTGGGAAGGAAGGAATAAGGGCGTTTTTGACTCTTGGGATGAATGCAAGAAACAAGTAGAGGGCGTACAAGGAGCAAAGTACAAGGCCTTTGATTCGAAGACTGAAGCCGTTAAAGCTTTAGAAGAGAATTATTGGAAACACGTACAAAAGGCTGAGCAAAAACAAACAAAGATTCCTAAATCAGCATTTCCGCCACCAATGCTTGAGTCTATTGTGGTAGATGCAGCTTGGAATTCGGTTAAAAAAGATATGGAATACCAAGGTTTTTATTTAAGAACGAAAGAACGAATATTTCATAAGGGGCCATTTCCGCAAGCTACAAATAATATTGGAGAGTTTTTGGCAATCGTACATGCCTTGGCGTTTCTGAAAAAGCAAAACTCTAACCTGCCTATTTATTCAGATTCTCGAACAGCTATTAGTTGGGTGAAAAATAAAAAAGCCAATACCAAACTCGATGAAGCTACCGGAAACCCAGAGATTTTTGATTTGCTTGAAAGGGCTGAAAAATGGTTGAAAGATAATACTTACCCAAATAAAGTTTTAAAATGGGAAACTGACTATTGGGGCGAAAATCCAGCCGATTTTGGAAGGAAGTGAGAGGTTTGAATGATCAAATGTCAAATCACTCATGATTTATATCTTCTTTCTAATATTTTAATAAAAAGATGCCTAAAAATTCATTTACATTTAAGCAATTTACTGTTTATCAAGACCAATGTGGCATGAAAGTGTGCACAGACGCTTGTATTTTTGGAGCTTCGATTGATACTAAAAATGCTCAAAGGATATTAGATATAGGTACAGGAACTGGACTATTATCGCTGATGTTGGCACAACGTACAGATGCAAAAATAGATGCTGTAGAGATAGATGAAAGTGCTTACCAGCAGGCGATTAGCAACGTTGAGAAAAGTAATTTCAGTCAAAAAATTTCTGTTTTTCATCAAAAAATTCAAGATTTTGAGTCATCTTTTCGCTATGATTTAATCATTTCTAATCCGCCATTTTATCAAAAATCATTAAAGTCAGCCGATGCCCAAACGAATAAAGCATTACATGCCGTTGAACTGAGTTTAGAAGAGTTGGTGGACGTTGTAATTCGCTTACTCAACCCAAATGGTCAATTTATTGTCTTATTACCACCTTTTGAGATTGAAAAATTGATTCAATTTGCACAAAAAAAAGGATTATATTTGTCAAAAAAAATCATGATTCGGCATAATGCTTCGAAGCCAGTTTTCAGAGTGATTGCTACGTTTTCTAATACTCAGATACAAGATATAGAAGAATCGACGTTAGTAATTCACGAAGAAGATATGAAGAATTATTCCGCCGAATTTAGAGAACTTTTAAAAGATTATTATTTAATATTCTAAAAACCATTCCCTAAACCTTTCTCGCAGGAAAGACTTTCAAATTTCTCTAAAACAAATGAGGAATGAAAAAGGGTAATTATTTCGAATGAACCAACCACTGCAAATATCAATTGTTATTCCTCTTTTCAACGAAGCAGAATCTTTACCCGAACTCCATGATTGGATTGTTCGTGTGATGACCACCCATCAGTTTTCTTACGAAATTTTGTTTGTAGATGATGGTAGTACAGATGAATCTTGGAGTGTTATTAGGCATCTTTCGGCCAATAATAAGGCAGTAAGAGGATTTAAGTTTACAAGAAACTACGGTAAAACTGCGGCATTGCAAACAGCCTTTATCAATACAAAAGGCGAGGTAGTAATAACTATGGATGCTGATTTGCAGGATAGTCCAGATGAAATACCCGAACTTTATCGAATGATTAAAGAAGAAGGGTATGATTTGGTTTCGGGTTGGAAAAAGAAGCGTTATGACCCAATTACCAAAACTTTACCAACTAAGTTATTCAATGGCGTTTCTCGTTGGGTTTCTGGGGTTCATCTACATGATTTTAATTGTGGTTTGAAAGCCTATAAATCGAGGGTGGTAAAGAGTATCACAATTTATGGTGAAATGCACCGAAATATACCGATTATTGCCAAATGGAATGGTTTCAAGAAAATCGGGGAGAAAGTTGTGCAGCATCAAGCTCGCAAATACGGTACTACAAAATTTGGTCTCGAACGTTTTATTTTTGGCTTTCTTGACTTGCTCACCGTAGCATTTGTGAATAAGTTTGGTCGCCGTCCAATGCATTTTTTTGGAACTATGGGGGTTTTATCTTTTTTAATAGGTAGCCTAATGGCCATGTATTTAATTTTCGAAAAGCTTTATAATATTAACCAAGGCCTTCGTTATAGAAATGTGACCGATAATCCACTTTTCTTCTTTGCATTGTTGGCAATAGTTATTGGCTCTCAACTTTTTTTAGCAGGTTTTATTGGGGAGCTTTTCGTCAAACAAAATTTTAAAAAAGATGAATACTTAATTGAAGAAAAAGTAGGAGTCACTGAAGAATAACACAAACTTTTCATACAATACCAACAAACACTAACCCAACAAAAATGAAGTTTCCTTTTTTTGAACTGGCAGCTGGAAAATATCGAAATATAATCAGTAATATTTGGAAATTTACTGGTTTTTCAATGATTGTTTTTATAATCTACCTGATTGCCGTTAACTTTAATTTATTTTGGTTATTTGGTAAAATGCCAAGTTTAGAAGATATTGATAATCCGAAGAGCGATGTTGCTTCCGAAATAATTTCTTCTGATGGAAAGGTTCTAGGTAAATTTTTCTACGAAAATCGTAGTCCGATTGAATTTAATGAACTTTCACCAAATATTGTTAACGCATTGGTTGCTACTGAAGATGTGCGTTTTACCGTGCACTCGGGTATTGATGCTCGTAGTACCTTACGTGTAGTAACTGGTATTTTTACTGGTCAACGCAAGGGCGGTGGAAGTACGTTATCTCAGCAATTAGCTAAAAACCTTTTTAGACTTCGAGAAGATGATTTTTATAAAGGTCCGCTCTATGGTGTTCCTGGAATTAGACAGTTGCTAATCAAAACTAAAGAGTGGATTACTGCCATTAAATTGGAGCGTAGATATACGAAGCAGGAGATTATGGAGAAATATCTCAATACGGTCGAGTTTAGTAGTGGAGCATATGGAATAAAATCAGCAGCGAAAACCTATTTCAAGAAAGAACCAAGTGAGCTTAGTTTAGAGGAAGCAGCAGTTTTGGTAGGAATGTGTCAGAATCCTTCAAGATTTAATCCTAAGTTTCACCCTGTCGCTTCAAAAGAGCGTAGAAATATTGTGTTTGACCAAATGGTAAAATACAATAAAATATCGCTTGAACAGGCTGAGAGTTTAAAAGATAAAACGATTGTCTTGAATTATTCGCCAGAAAGCCATAATTCGGGGCCAGCTCCATATTTCCGTCAGTTTTTAAAGGATTGGCTAAAAGCCGAAATAGTAAAAGAAGGCTATGAAGCGGATGATATTTATACAAAAGGGTTCAAGATTTACACAACCATTGATTCGCACATGCAAGCTTATGCCGAAGAAGCTTTGCGTGAAAACATGAAAGACCAACAGAAGAAGTTTTATGCTCACTGGAAAGGAAAGGGAAATCCTTGGGTCTTAGAATCTAAAACAAGAGAAGGAAGGTATGAAGAAATACCAAATTATATTGAAAATATTGCTAAAACCTCTCCACGTTTTCGTGAGCTAAAAGTAGAATACGATGGCGATTTGGATAAGGTTTGGCGTGATATGAATAAGAAAACAAAAATGAGGGTGTTTACATGGGCAGGTGAGCGTGATACACTGCTTTCTCCTATGGATTCTATTCGCCACTATAAATTTTTCTTGCATTCAAGCTTCTTAGCCATGGACCCTCGTAATGGGCAGATTAAGGCTTGGGTAGGCGGTATCAATTACAAACATTTTAAATACGACCACGTTTATCAAGGTAAACGTCAGCCGGGTTCAACTTTCAAGCCATTCGTTTACTGTACGGCCATTGATAATGGTTTTTCTACTTGTGAGCATGTAACAGATCAACCGATTACAATTCAGGTTCCGGGGGGGAGTTGGACTCCTAAAAACTCCGATGGAAAATATTCATATCGCTCTATGACTCTCCGTCAGGCTTTGGGACAATCTATCAATACTGTGAGTGCTTATTTGATTAATCAGTTTAAAGCAGAAAACGTAATTAAATATGCTCATAAGCTAGGCATTAAAAGTGATTTACCTGAGGTACCTGCCATCTGTTTGGGTATTGGAGATGTATCTTTATATGAATTAATGGCTGGTTATTGTGTTTTTGCGAATCAAGGAAAATATACTGAGCCACTTTTTGTAACTAAAATTACGGATAAAAATGGCGAAGTAATAAAAGAGTATTACTCTGATAGTAAGGAAGTTATCAGCCAAGAAACCGCCTATAAAATGATTCACCTGATGCGTGGTGCTACGCAGCCAGGTGGTACCGCAGCAGGGTTAGGACGTTATGGCGTATTAGATGGCAATGAGGTGGCCGCTAAAACAGGAACAACCTCAAACTTCTCGGATGGCTGGTTTATGGGTATTACACCAACACTTGTTGCAGGTGGCTGGACGGGTGGCGACGACCCAACTATTCACTTCCGTGATATAAATCTTGGGCAAGGAGCGAGGCTCTCTATGCCAACTTGGGGGGCGTTTTTCCAACGTGTATATGCTGATAAAACTCTTGAATATAAGAAAGGTTCGTTTTTGAAGCCCTCAACTGTTTCAATATCTGGCGATTGTGTATTTACTGCTGGAGAAGGTGCCTATATTGATTCAACTCAAAAATATACACCTCCAACGGCAAAACCTGCCGATGATGAGTTGTTATGATAAAAAATAGACCCTCATATCTCTTAGTTGTACTGGTTTTTGCTCAATTTGCAGGTACTACGCTTTGGCTTTCGGGGAATGCAGTTTCTACACAACTTGAAGCTGAGTTAGGTTTAAAACTTGGTGGCTGGTTGACATCTGCTGTACAAATGGGTTTTATTTTGGGTACTTTGCTCAATGCTATCTTTGCTGTACCCGAACGGGTACTTAGCTCGAGACTCTTTGTCTATTCGGCTCTTTTAGGAGCATTGGCCAATATTAGTATAACAATTTTACCATTTAATACACCAGTAGTACTAATCAGTCGATTGCTTACGGGTATGTTTTTGGCAGGCATTTATCCGATAGGAATGAAAATAGCGGCCGATTGGTATGGCAAGGATTTGAGCCGTGCCATGGGGTATTTGGTAGGGGCACTGGTCTTAGGTAAGGCATTTCCGTATTTATTGAAAGGTCTTAGCTTTGAATGGCCTTGGCGAGCGTTTTTATATTACATAAGTTTAATTGCACTTTTTGGTGGATTATTACTGTGGGTTCTTCTGCCTGATAAACCATTGCCCTCGAAACATAATCAGTTTTCAATTAAGGCTTTAGGAGCGATATTTAAGTTACCTGAACTTCGAGCGGCTGCTTTTGGTTATTTCGGACACATGTGGGAGCTGTATGCTTTTTGGGCGTTTGTACCTGCTATCTGGAAAACCTACCTGCATTATCATCCAGAAATTTCGTTTAATGTATATATCGCTACATTTGGGGTTATTGTAGTTGGTTTTTTCGGGTGTTGGCTTGGAGGGTTAGTTGCTTTGAGGATTGGAAGTGGAAAAGTAGCTTTGGTGCAATTATTAATGTCAGGTATTTGTTGTCTACTATTGCCCATTTTCGGGGGGGCTTCTATGGCTATCTTTGCTTTACTAATGTTTGTTTGGGGAGTTTCGGTAGTGGGTGATTCGCCGCAATTTTCTACCTTAGTTTCTCGTTTTGCTTTACCCGAACGCCGAGGAAGTATCATTACTCTCGTAACAAGTATAGGCTTTGCTATAACGATATTCTCTATTCAATTGATTGATTTTCTCCTTGAATTATACCCATACGATTTTCGAATATTTTGGGTGCTATGTTTAGGTCCTATCTTTGGAATATGGTCGAGCTATCGGAAATTTGCGAGTAATAGAAGCAATTTATGAGTTTTTGTGAGTAAAATTCTGCATATTTGCGTAAAAAACACTACTTTTCTTGAAAAGAGCAATTAAATTCTTACAAAATATTTATTTATGGGATACAACAGTTTCGCTGTATCATGTATTGAAAATCTTATGGAAAAAAATCGTAACTTTCGATATTGACCAGCGTGCTGCTTCCGTATCTTATAGTTTTTTATTAGCGGTTTTCCCTGGTGTAATCTTCTTATTTACGCTTATTCCATTTGTACCGATTGAGAATCTTGATGGTCTTATCATGAATTTTCTCCGTGATGCCATGCCACGGGGTATCTACGAAAATACCTCCAATACAATTCAAGACATTGTTAGTCGCCGACGCAGTGATGTACTATCATTTGGTTTTTTCTTTACTGTTTTTGCAGCAACTAATGGGATGATGGCTCTTATGCGAGCGTTTAATATGGCATTACAAGTTCGGGAAAAGCGTAGTTATTTGAAAGCTAGATTGATTGCTTTGTTCCTAACGGTACTTTTGATAGTAGTCTTAATTTCGGCTATCGTAGTATTGATTGTCGGTACAATTGTACTAGATTTTCTCTTCGATAAAGGTATTCTTAATGAAGATTTCAACTTTTACTTGCTTCAAATTATTCGATATGGAGGTATTTTTTTGATTTTCTTTTTGGGGATTTGTGTGATATACTATTTTGCACCTGCGGTTCATAAACGCTTAAGGTTTTTCAATTTTGGTGCATTTATAGCTTCAATTTTGGGTATTTTAGTTACTAATTTATTCTCTTTTTATTTAGCTAATTTCAACTCTTACAATAAGCTTTATGGTTCAATAGGAACACTTATCGCTCTTATGGTTTGGATTTATTTGGTTGCCTTAATCTTAATTTTAGGTTTCGAAATCAATATTTCAGTAAGAGATGCACTATTATTTCATGGCTCAAAAAAAGAAAAAAATACACCAGAAAATTCTTAGTTCTGCTTAATATTTCTATTAACTCATTATAAGGATTTTAGATTGAAAGCAAAAAAGAACAGGTGTCTGAGCGAAGCCGAAGACACCTGTTCTTTTTTATTCTAAATAGAAATCAATCACTGCCAAAAACCTTCGGCAATCATCGCTTTAGTAAGTTTTACTCCGAGTTCTGAAGAGGCTTTTACTAATGGTAAGCGTACTTCAGAGCTACAAATTCCTTTAATCTCGCAACATTTCTTAATACCCACAGGATTTGACTCAACGTATAAAAGAGTATCAAAATCAACAAATCTTTGCTGAATAGCTGCTGCTTTCTTGAAATCACCATTGAGGGCTGCCCAAGTCATTTCTCCAAATTCTTTTGGAAAAGCATTGGCAATTACTGAAATCACACCGCTGAAGCCCATGCTCACAGAGGTTGTCACTAGGTTATCATCACCAGAAAGCAATAAGAAATCCTTCGGACAACGCTTACTTAATTCAATGGCATTTTCAATGCTACTTGCATCTTTTATACCAATAATATTAGGGTGCTTCGCCAATTCTAGTACAGTAGGGATTTGTATGTGCGTAACTGTGCGTCCGGGTACATTATACAATAATACGGGCACTGGTGAGGCATCGGCGATAGCCGTAAAGTGAGCAATAAGACCCGCCTGAGAAGGTTTATTGTAATATGGGCAAACTGAAAGAATAGCTGTTACGCCGCTCAAATCAGTATTTTTTATAGTCTCAAGTACAACTTTAGTGTTGTTTCCTCCTAGACCATATACAATTGGTAAATTCTTTTTATTATGTTCTTTTGCAAATTTCAGTAAATCTGCTTTTTCTTGTGCAGTGGTAGTTGAGGTTTCGCCAGTTGTACCTTGTACAACAAGATAATCTACACCTCCATCAGAAGTAAAATCAATTAATCGACGGAAGCCGTCATAGTCAATTTCGTGGTTTTGGTCAAAGGGTGTAATCAATGCTACACCTACTCCTTTCAATGGATGTTCCATTATTTTAATTTTAAATTTTCGAGCTGTAAAATTCGGTAGAAAATTGTATTTAAGAAAGATTATTGCTCGAAAAGTTTGTGTTAAATATTAATTTATTTGTTTTCGTCATTGAATCTTGCTTAACTAATAAAGCCTTCAATGATGATGTTTTTATTAGATTATAACATTGATTGATATACTAATATTCTAAACTTACGCACTATTTCAGAATAGTGAGCATAAGGATGAACATTGGTATAAACTAGCATAATTGTTTCTTCTTTAGGGTCAATTGTATATTCTGAGCAGTACATGCCACCCCAAGTTAATGAGCCTGGGGTCGCATTATCGCCATAATGTGATTCTGGCGAAATAATTTGCAAACCTAAACCAAATTTATCTTGACGGTCCCACACAAAACTTTCTCCTATTTGATTGCGTCCCATGATTTCTACGGTTGAACGAGCTAATAAACGTTTGCCATTAAACTCGCCCTTATTCATTATAAATTGACAAATTTTGGCATAATCTTCAATGGTACTTAATAGACCTGCTCCACCAGAAAAATAGGTTTTCGCTCCAGAAATAGCGTATTTTCTGTAAGTTTCGTTTGTGTGAAGTGTAAGTTTATCTTCTGTACTTCCTTTAGAATAAAGTTCAACTAAGCGAGACGCTTTCGCATCAGGCACATAGAAATAGGTATCGTTCATGCCTAAAGGCTCAAGAACTTTTTTACGCAAATACTCATCAAACGACATCCCAGAAAGTACTTCAATTAGGCGGCCAATAATATCAGTGTTTAAGCCGTAAACGAATTGCGTGCCTGGGTCGGCTACGAGTGGTCGTGCAGCAATTTTATCAACAACGTCTTTTAAAATATCTTTTTCGGTTGAACAAAAGAAAGGCACTTTGAATTCGGGCAAGTCTTGAAGGGCATGTTCGTATGGAATGCCAGCGGAATGGCTGAGGAGTTGACGAATAGTTATTTCAGATTTTGCTGGACGAGTAATATACTTGCTTCTATCTTTTTCGTCATAGCTTACTAATACTCGTGGATTTTTGAATGCTGGAATATATTTAGAAATAGGTTCGTCTAAAAAGAATTTTCCTTCCTCAAAAAGCATTAAGAGCCCAATCGTTGTGATGAGTTTTGATTGTGAAGCGATTCTGAAAATATCATCTTTTTTTACCGGAATTTTGTTTTCTAAATTGCTGTATCCGAAGGCTTTATAATGTACAATCTTTCCTTTTTTTGCAATAAAAGTAACAATATTTGGAGCAATACCTTTATCTACCACACTCTGAAAGTGAGCATCTAAATGCTTTAATCGTTCACTCGAAAAGCCTACTTCTTCAGGCGTTTTAGAGAATGTAAACGATTGTGGTACTTGGGCTTTTATACCTGTAATTAGGAATAAAAATATAAATGAAAGGAGAATAGATAGGTTTTTCATAGGGGAATTCTGTTCGGGGTGCTGTTTTTACAAATATAATAAAAAAGTTGCCTGTGGTTTTACAGGCAACTTCATTTTATGGACAAGTCTGGAGACTTGTGCTACATTTAATTAGCGAGTTTCAATGATTGCCAAGTATTTAATTGCCAACCTTTTTTGCCATTTTTTGTATATACAACAGTGTATCTTAGTGGTAAAATGCTTGGTTTACCACTGGCAGTTCCTTGAGTGATAGTAACCCTTCCGTTAACTACGGCCGTTTTGCCATAATCACGAACCATAATTTCTTCTACATCAATTTTATCATAAACGCTTTTCCCATCTTTGATAGATTGAATGTATGATTGTTTGCTATCTTGTTTACCGCTTGAATGTGTGTAAACCAAGTCATCGGCAAAGACTTTTTCAAGAAAATCAAAATCTTTCGATACTTGTGCTGCAAAACGCTTGCGTTCGAGAGCTTCCACATCAGCTTTGGTATTTTGAGCCAAAGCAGCTTGTCCGAAAATGAGCGAAAAAGCTATAATTAATATTTTTTTCATTCGATTATGAATAGTTTGATAGAATACAATACATATCAAAGATTTACTTTACTCATTTTTGGCACTAATAAGTGCATAATAAGCCAAGCCAAAAGGTAAGCTCCTGCACAAATCGCAAACATGATGTAATAGGCTGTTTCGATTTGGTTGATGCTTCTGTAATACACAAACATATTTTTCTGAACAGCCCAACTTAGTAAAATTCCACCTAAACCCCCAGCCATGCCACCAATACCAACTACCGAAGCTGTAGCTTTTTTCGGGAACATATCAGATACTGTGGTAAAGATGTTTGCACTCCATGCTTGGTGAGCAGAGGCCGCGATTCCGATTACGAGGACAGCCAACCACATATTAACTTGCCCTGCCATTTGTGAAAAAATTACTGGAATTACAAATAAAGCAAAAATAAACATCGACGTTTTACGAGCTTTAAAAACAGGCATACCACGGTTGATAAGTGCCATTGGTAAATATCCACCACCGATACTGCCAACTGTAGAGATTATATAAACTACCGCAACAGGAATAGAAATTTCGATGAGCGAAAGTTTGTATTGACTTTGAAGAAAATCTGGTAACCAGAATAGATAAAACCACCAAATTGGGTCACTAAGGAATTTACCTAATGCAAAAGCCCATGTTTGGCGGAAACCCAAAAGTTTTATCCAAGGCACTTTCTCTTCATTTGGTGCTGGTTGTTCGTCATCTTTGTCAGAGTGAATATAATCGTATTCGGTTTTGCTTAATTTCTTTGAATCTTGAGGTGTAGTATAATATAATTGCCATAAAACTAACCAAATAAAGCCGATAAGACCAGTTAGAATAAATGCCCACTGCCAACCCCAAACCACGGCAATAACTGGAACGGATAGAGGAGCAATAATAGCACCGATATTTGTACCAGAGTTGAAGATACCCGTTGCCAAAGCTCTTTCTTTTCTTGGAAACCACTCAGCAGTTGTTTTAATAGCCGCAGGGAAGTTTCCAGCTTCAGTAACTCCTAAAAATGCACGAGCAATCATAAATCCGAAAGCAGAATTAGCAAATGCATGACCAATAGCCGCCAAACTCCACAAACCAGTAGCCCAAGCATAACCTTTTTTGGTGCCGAGTTTATCAACTACACCACCTGCTATGAGCATCCCGAATGAATAAAATAATTTGAAAGCAATTTCGATGTTAGCGTAATCACCGTCGTCCCATTTAAGTTCTGTTGTAAGAACTGACTTTAATAAGCTAATCACCTGTCTATCAAGGTAATTGACTGTTGTTGCAAAAAACACCAGAGCACAGATGGTCCAGCGATACTTACCGATTTTTTCCATGATTTGTTTTAGGGTTGAATATTTTAGCTGTTAGCCATTGGAAATAGCTTTTAGCTTGATATTTAATGAACTCATTCCAACAGCTAATTTTTAGAATCCAAAATAATCTTTTGCGTTGTTATAGCAAATATTCTGAACTATTTGGCCTGTCCATTTAATATCGTTTGGAATTTCGCCGTTTTCGATGTCATTTCCAAGAATATTGCATAAAATTCTACGGAAATACTCATGCCGAGGGAATGATAAGAAACTTCTTGAGTCGGTTAACATACCAATAAATCGACTCAAAAGACCCATATTCGAAAGAGCATTGATTTGTTTTTCCATGCCATCTTTTTGGTCAAGGAACCACCAACCCGAGCCAAATTGAACTTTTCCTGCAATAGAACCATCATTAAAGTTACCAATCATAGTGGCAATTACTTCATTATCGGCAGGATTTAAGTTATAAATGATTGTTTTGGCTAGTTGATTATATTCATCTAAGCGACCTAAGAACTTCGAAAGCGAAACGGCTTGAGAATAATCTCCGATTGAGTCCCAACCAGTATCTGGACCTAAAATTCTCAATGCACGTGTATTATTGTTGCGTAATGCTCCCAAGTGAAATTGTTGTGTCCAACCCAATTCGTGGTACATTACACCCAAAGCATGCAAGATGGCCGATTTGAATATGATGGTTTCTTCTGCACTTACGCCTTTGCCTGAAATTGCTTTTTTGAAAGCTGAATCAGCTTGTTCGGGTGTAAAGTCTGCTGCGTAAATTTGCTCTAAACCGTGGTCACAGAGTTGACAACCGTTGCTCGCAAAGAAATCAGCACGTGTACGAAGGGCTTTCAATAAAGCTTCGTAAGAGTTGATTTCCATATTCACGATAGTACCTAATTTTTGTACGAAAGTTGAGAAATTAGGGTTTTCTATTAATATAAACTTATCTGGACGAAACGCTGGCAACATTTTGATTTTTGCTGAAGTATCTTTATGATAAGCTTGATGGAATTCGAGTGTATCGAGTGGGTCATCTGTGGTACAAACCACTTCCACATTCATTTTACCTAAAAGGTTTCTTACCGAATATTCAGGCGATTGAATTTTAGCCGTACAGTCATCATAAATTTGTTTGGCTGTAGCAGGACTTAATACATCCTGAATACCGAAATATCGTTGAAGCTCTAAGTGTGTCCAATGGTATAATGGATTTCGGAGTGTATAAGGTACAGTTTCTGCCCATTTTTCGAATTTTTCGTAGTCAGTCGCGTCTCCAGTGCAGAATCTTTCGTTGATTCCATTGGTACGCATCGCTCTCCATTTGTAATGGTCGCCGTAGAGCCAAACCTGAGTAATATTACCAAAAACTTTATCACCCAAAATTTGGTCAGGTGGTAAGTGATTATGGTAATCAATGATAGGCATATCTTTAGCATACTCGTGGTAGAGTGTGCGTGCTGTCTTTGTTTGTAGTAGAAAATCCTCGTCTAAAAACTTCTTCATTCTTTTTTTTGACTATACGTTGTTTGATTTAGCAAAACTATTGAGTTTATTTTATTTATTCTGCCATAATATTTCTTTTTTTAATACTATTTTGATAAAGGTATTTAGTAAATGTGATTTTATCATCATTTGATACTTTTCATACCCATTTGCAGAAACAAAAATTTGACAACTCTATCAACCGTTCACGGATAAAAGTTGTCAAATCTGAGTGAATTGTTCAATCTTTTAGAATAACTATTTTACTCCCAAAGCCCATTTGGCTAAATCTTTGGCGGCACTAAAGTTTTCGTAAATGATTGGAATTCGACGTCCGTCAGTATATTCATTGTATAACCAAGGGTCTCCAACGATAAATACACTGCCTTTACCAACTTTGGCCGTTGCAATGATATTATCGCCACCTTCGCTTACAATTGTTTTGGCAGGAGCGTGTACATTGAGTGTTACTAATTCTTTGATATAAACTAATTTAGTATTTTTGAAAACAGGATTTCCCGCAGGAATATCTACACGGCCTTGTTCCCATTTGGTGCCTTGCACCATGTTTCTGCTTTTGTTCGTAAACTCAACGCCAAAGGCTTTTGCAAGTTCATTAAAGTGAGGTATTTCACAGTTAGCTGTATCATTGGCCATCATTATTAGCGTTCCGCCTGCTTTCACCCAGTCAGAAATAACTTTAATATCTGATTTTTGAACAAAATTCGGTTTTGCTGTCTCTTTTTTAGTGTCGGGGTCAACGATGATGTAAACATTTACATCTTTCAAATTCGCCGCCGTCGGTGCGGCCGAAATCGTTTTAAGTTTTGCTCCTAACTCTTGGAAGATTTGTCCCCAAACCCAAAAACCTGAGTGCATACGGTCATCCCAAGTATAGTGGAAAGATTCTTGATTCCCATTCAAATCTTTTCTGAACTCATTATTGAAGTAATTATCAACTGCTACGGTCTTGCCTTTACCGAGTGAATTTTCTGCCGCAATTTCCATTTCTACACTTGCAAAAATAAATGGCCCAAGACCCTTTAAGTCATTCTTGCGGATAGGCTCACTTAGATAATATTCGTAGCTACCATCACGGTAAGGAGTGCCGCCTAAGCCGCCAACACTTACGGTTTTGTTTAAACTAATAGTGCCATCAGCTTCTTTTTCTACAAACTCTTTCAACATTCCTGCGTAGCCTTTTTTAGCTGCGGCTAAATAGGTAGCTGGCAAATATCCTTTACGCACACCTTTGGCGAGGGTATAAACAAACATGGCTGAGCCTGATGCTTCTAAATAATTGCCTTTGCGAGTGCCAAGAGCTATCATCTGATACCAAACACCCGACTTAGGGTCTTGATATTTAACCAAAGCAGGAGCAAGCCGTTGTAGATATTTAATCAAATTTGCTCTTTCAGGGTGATTTTCAGGGAAATAATCAAGCACATCAACTAAAGCCATGGCGTACCAACCAATGGCTCTGCTCCAGAAGTGTGGAGATAAACCCGTTTTTTTATCAGCCCATTTCTGTTCTTTACTTTCGTCGTATCCATGATACACCAAGCCAGTTTTGGCATCAACGGCGTATTTTTCAATCAAGGCAAATTGCTTAGCAATATCATTGAAATGCTCAGGTTTATTAAAAATCTTGCTGTATTCAGCGGCGAACGGTTCGCACATAAAAAGGCCATCGAGCCACATTTGGAATGGGTAACGCTTTTTGTGCCAATATCCACCATCATAGGTTTTGGGTTGATTTTCAATTTGTTTCCAAAGTAAATCAGCTGCTTTCTGATACTTTTCTTTATCGGGTTGTGATTGTTGGGCAAGCATTAATAACGCACGTCCAGTTGGAATGTTATCAAGATTGAATTCATCGTATTTGTAGGTGCGAATACTTCCATCTTTTTGTATGTAACGGTCTAAATCATGGCGGATATACTCAAAGTATTTGCCATCTCCCGTGCGATACCACACTTTTTCGAGAGCTTTTAGCATTAAACC
>NZ_LXHX01000082.1:0-27208 GCF_001649495.1 Emticicia sp. MM
CTTCATTCTCCTGAGTTTTCGGCATTGAATCGAAAGCTCGACCGACGTGATTTTTTACTCCGTACGGCCTCTGGTTTGGGTGCAATGGCTTTAGGTAGTTTGATTAGTTCAAACGCCAGAGGAAATACACTCGAAGAACAAATCATGAAAGCTTTGCCCAGTATTGCACCAAAAGCCAAACGAGTGGTTTATCTCTTTATGAGTGGAGGGCCTTCACAATTTGAAACTTTCGATTATAAACCAAAACTCGCTAATCTTTTTGGTCAAGGCTTACCCGATTCGGTTAGAAAAGGGCAAAGACTTACAGGTATGAGTGCCAATCAAGCGGTTTTACCGCTTGTTCCGTCGGCCTATAAATTTAATCAATACGGAAAAACTAAGACTTGGGTAAGTGATTTGCTACCTTACACGGCTCAAGTAGTCGATGATTTGTGTATCGTAAAATCTATGTTTACTGAGCAAATCAATCATGACCCCGCCATAACATTTTTTCAAACTGGACATCAATTGCCAGGTCGCCCTTCTATCGGCTCTTGGATGAGCTACGGTTTGGGTTCTGAAAATCAAAATCTGCCTGCGTTTATTGTTTTGGTTTCAAAAGATGCCTCGAAAGACCAGCCACTTTATGCTCGTTTGTGGGGCAATGGCTTCCTACCTTCTGAGCATCAAGGAGTGCAATTCCGCTCAGGTAAAGACCCTGTTTTATTTCTTAATAATCCCGAAGGTTATGACGGCCAAGACCGCCAACAAATGTTGGAATATTTGACCAAACTCAACCAATTGCAAAATGAAACTTGGGGTGACCCCGAAGTAGATGCCCGAATCGCCCAATACGAAATGGCATATCGGATGCAGACCTCTGTTCCCGAAGTAATGGATACTTCTAAAGAACCCGATGAAGTTTTTGAGCTTTACGGAGAAGGTAGCCGAGATAAAGGAACGTATGCCGCCAATTGCCTTTTAGCTCGGAAATTACTCGAAAAAGACGTCAGATTTGTGCAGCTTTATCATCAAGGCTGGGACCATCACGGCTCCCTACCCAAAGGAATGGCTCACCAATGCAAGCAAACTGATAAAGCCACCGCCGCCTTGATTATTGATTTGAAAAGAAGAGGTTTACTGGAAGATACTTTGGTGGTTTGGGGTGGAGAATTTGGCAGAACAGTTTATTCGCAAGGTAAACTCACCAAAGATGATTATGGCCGAGACCACCACCCAAGATGCTTTACGATGTGGATGGCAGGTGCGGGTGTAAAATCGGGGTTTAGCTACGGCGAAACCGATGATTTTAGCTATAATATCATCAAAAACCCAGTGCATGTGCACGATTTTCAAGCAACTTTATTACATTTAATGGGAATCGACCATGAACAACTGACTTATAAGTACCAAGGTAGGCGTTTTAGATTAACCGATGTGCATGGACAAGTGATTAAAGGAATTTTGGCTTAATTAAACAGAGGAACAAGCATTGAGGAATGAAACACATTTGGGTAATTTTTAAGTTAATTTTATTGATAGTTTTTGCACTTCGACTACTCATTGCCAATCGCAAAGAAAAACAACCGAAGTTTCAACATGACCCTAAGCGTGGCCTATTCAACTTGTTTCACCAGCAAGTATTTTCTAAGAAAATTATTTTTCATTCAGAAGAATTGAGCAACGAACAACAGCTAAAGGAAATATTTAGAAAACAAATTCGTCCAAAAGAAGAAGCTTGGAAACAAGACGGCAAACTATTCGATGATTTTTTTGCTACTTTAAGTTTAGAAGAGCGAATGGTTTATGTAGCCTATCTTTCAAATAAAAGCTTTCAGAAAGGTAGTATTTTCAATTTTCTATGGTACAAAACCGAATGGATTATTGCTTTTGGGCAAATGCTAAAACATCTAAAAGCGGATAACCTGTATTTCCTCTATGAAGCCGTCGTTATCGAATCTTGCCATTTCGATATTGAAAGCATTTCGCAAGAAAACCAAGATTTCTTTCAACTCGAACTCCACCCCGACGGTAGCCAAGAACATGAGTCCGTGAAGCAATTTGACAAAGTATTCAGACCCGAAGAATTTTATGGGCTTGTACTTCAAAAAATTCAATAACTAAGTATTCCCTTTAAAAATGGGGATGCTTAGGAAACGAAAAAATGAAGGTTTTACGTCGAAATATTTCGTTAATTCTATCTTTTAAATACTATTACTAAAATATTTTCGTTACAAAAAGATTGTAAAGTTCTGACTACACAATTTAACTATTATTTATCATGAATTTGCTTTTCCGCTCCAACCTCTTCAAATTGTGTTATTTTTTTCTTTTAAGCTCCAATCTCTTTGCCCAAACATTCAGTATAAAAGGTGTAGTTCGCGATGCCAAAACTTCTGAAATAGTACCCTTTGCCAATGTTTTTGTAGCTAATACTACCAAAGGAACGAGTTCAAACGAAAAAGGAGAATATACCCTTTCAAAAATCCCTTTTGGAACAGTCATCGTATCGGTTTCGATGGTGGGCTATGCTCCCGCTCGCCAAACCATTAGGATTGAAACCGAAGGAACAAAGGAAGTTGACTTTACCATTAATCCGATTGAACAAGAACTCAGTGAAGTAAAGGTTTCGGCCAATAGAGATAAAACTTGGGAAAAACAATTTCAACGTTTTTCGAAAAGTATTTTAGGAGATTCTCCTTTATCTAAGTTATGTAATATCAAAAATAATTACCTGATTGATTTCGAAGACACTAAAGGGACATTAAAAGCCACCGCTAAACAGCCCATCGAAATTGAAAATCTTGCTTTAGGGTATAGAATGTTCTTTACACTAACTAACTTTATTTTAGCCAATGAAGAAATTCAATACCAAGGTTATGCTCGCTTTGAAGAACTCAAACCTGTAAGCGAAAAAGAGGCAAGCAAATGGAAACAAAACCGGTTAATGGCTTTTGAAGGTTCTGACCGGCACTTATTTTGGGCTTTGGCTCAAAGAAAACTAAAAACTGAAGGCTATGAAGCATTTGTCGATGCTGCAGGTTTCAATCCAGCCAACCGAACCGCCAATTTTTATGGTCAATTAGGGAAAAGTATTCTAGCTTACCCCCTCGATTCGATTGTTAGAAAAGGTAAAATAGCTACTGAATATCGAATTAGATTTCCAAAACGTATCGAACTCCATTTTGCTAGTCCTTATTATAATGGTCAGTTTTACCGTGATGATACCCGTATGATTTCGTGGATTGAAAGTTTAAAAGATTTAGATTTTAACGACCGAGGCATCATCCAAAACCCCAAAGATTTGGTTATTTCTGGTTTTATGAGTAGTAAGCGTTTGGCAGAAATGCTTCCGCTTGATTATTTGCCTAATGAAAATGTCGAGCGAGAAATTCCTAAAGAGAAAATCAATGTTTCTCTCGACTCCACCACCCAACGAAGTATTTGGCGTTTGCAAGAACGCGTACAGCTTATCAGTAATAAAGCCTATTATCATCCAAACGAAAATCTTTGGTTTGCGGGAAGAATGCACTACGCAGATGCCACAATGAGCGACTCTATCAGTAAAGTGGTTTATGTAGAATGGATTAGCCCACAAAATGAATTAATTGCTCGACAAAAACACCACGTCGACTCCCTGCAATTTAAAGGAATGATAGCTTTACCCAATGACCTTGCTTTAGGAAATTATCGGATTCGTGCTTATACCCAATGGATGCGTAATTTTGGAGATAGCTGTTTCTATGAGCAAATTATACCGATTATTTCGCCTAAACAGTATGTAGTTTCTGCCCAAAACTTTCCACTTAAAACGTATTTTAAGATAACGACCGATAAAAAGGCCTATCAAAAACGTGAAAAAATCAATGTAAAAATTGAAGGAATTGAAAGTAAAAATTTTTGTATCTCAGTCACCGACACCATGGCTGTTCGTTCGTGTAATACTTTAGTAAGTTCTAATAGTAGTTTTTTGCCAGCCACCTCATTCAAAACGATTCCAGAGTTTAAATTTTTAGCAGAAACAGGGCTTAAACTTTCAGGCAAGGTACTTGATAAAAATAACAAGCCTACTCTAGCAAATATTATTTTTTACTTCGGTCAAAATCAATATCCACTAACAACACAAACTGATGCCGAAGGACATTTTTTTGTTTCGGGTATTCAGTTAAGCGATACTACTGATATTAACTATCAAGCCACCGATTTGAAAGGTAAACTCCTTGAGAAAGTACTCTTTGACGTAGAGGATTTCCCTACTATCAAGCCCTCAAATATAAAGCTCAATTTCATAGTAAAAGACTTACCTTCAGCGGTTTTAATTGAAAATAATATTGATATTCCCAAAGATGCCATTGCATTAGAGGAAGTGAGTGTAACCACCAAACGTACTGAAAAACAGTTTGTAAGTAAGCCACTCTACGGAAACCCCGACTTCACTGTATTTTCAAAGGAAATAAGTCCCGCATTATCTGGCATGAATCCCGTTTTGGCACTACAGGGTAAAGTACCGGGCTTACAAGTAGTACTAGCAGCCGATGGCATAATTAGAGTACGCATGCGTGGAGGTCAGAATTCGATTGAAGGTGATTCTGCTCCGCTCTACTTAATTGATGGTTTTCCAGTAGAAAATGTTAATTCATTAATGAATGTTAGTATGGATAACATTGACCGCATCGAGGTATTAAAAACCGCCCGTGCCATGTTTGGTTCTAGGGGTGCCAACGGTGTTATTGCGATTTATACTAAATCATCAGTTGTAAAGCCTTCCGAGAGAAATAATAATGGTTTAAAATCAAGTACCAAAATGCTGAGCATTGTAGGATATAAATCTTATAAACCATTTTTTAGTCCAAATTATAGTTCAGCACAAGCCAAAGAATCAAGTAAACTTGATATTCGTACCAGTATTTTTTGGTTGCCAAATCTACTTAGTAATCATTGCTCATTCTTTGCGGCAGATAATGCTGGAGTTTATCGAATTTTAGCCAAAAGTGGAGAAGAAACAGCCGAGGCTTTTGTGGAAATCAGTAATTAAAAACAAAACCACCCTTTTGGGGTGGTTTTTATAGATTATATTAAGAAAAAGCATAGTCAAGTCGGAATCCATTAAGAGCCACACATTTCGCAACCTTCTGGGTCATCAAGTGAGCATTGCATTGCTGCATATTGGTATTCTGCCTCACTTGTGAAAGTTGCTGCTGCAGTTGCTTTGGCAGTTTGTTCTTCAGCATATTTTACATAGTCTAAAGGTTTTTCTGATACCGCCGATGTTGCAGGTACAACCTCAGCAATTGCTTGGCGGTCAACTGTAAATTTCACTGCATCAGAAGCTGCTTTCGTACGTAGGTAATACATACCTGTTTTCAAGCCTGCTTTCCATGCGTAGAAATGCATCGAAGTAAGTTTTCCGAAATTGGCATTTTCCATGAAGATATTAAGCGACTGGCTTTGGCAAATATATGCTCCACGGTCAGCTGCCATATCAATGATGGTTTTTTGCTTAATTTCCCACGCCGTACGATACAAGTCTTTCAAGTTTTGTGGAATCTCTGCAATTCCTTGTACTGAACCATTAGCGGCAATTAGTTTGTTTTTCATGGTATCGTTCCACAAACCAATTTTCACTAAATCTTTCAGTAAGTGTTTGTTTACAACTACAAACTCACCAGAAAGTACACGACGTGTGTAAATATTTGATGTATATGGCTCAAAACACTCGTTGTTACCCAAAATTTGGCTCGTTGAGGCCGTCGGCATTGGAGCAACTAATAAAGAGTTTCTTACGCCATGTGTTTTTACTTTTTCACGTAATTCTTCCCAATTCCAGCGACCAGAATCTGGAGATACACCCCACATGTCAAATTGGAAAATACCTTGTGAAATTGGCGACCCCTCCCAAGTTGAATATGGACCATCAGTAATAGCCATTTCCATTGAAGATTCCATAGCCGCAAAGTAGATGGTTTCGAAGATTTCTTTGTTTAATCTACGAGCCTCATCCGACTCAAATGGCATTCTTAAAGTAATAAAGGTATCTGCTAAACCTTGAACACCCAAACCAATCGGGCGGTGGCGTAAGTTACTACGCTCTGCCTCAATCACTGGATAGTAGTTTACATCAATTACTTTATTAAGGTTTTTAGTGATTACTTTAGTTACTTCATAAAGTTTTTGATGGTCAAACTTCATGAAACCTGTTTTCTCATCTTTGATGATATACTTAGGTAAAGCAATCGAAGCCAAATTACACACCGCTACTTCGTCTGGTGCTGTATATTCAATAATCTCCGTACAAAGGTTCGAAGATTTAATCGTTCCTAAATTCTTTTGATTAGACTTTTGGTTAGCTGCATCTTTATAAAGCATGTATGGCGTACCTGTCTCAATTTGAGATTCCATGATGGCAAACCATAAATCTTGGGCTTTGATTGTCTTGCGAGCTTTTCCTTCTAACTCATATTTCTCATATAGTCGATCAAACTCTTCTCCGTAGCAATCAGATAAACCCGGAGCTTCATTCGGGCAGAATAACGACCAAGTGTCATTAGCTTCTACGCGTTTCATGAATAAATCAGAAATCCAAAGTGCATAGAATAAATCTCTAGCACGAAGTTCTTCTTTACCGTGGTTTTTTCTCAAATCTAAGAATTCAAAGATATCGGCATGCCAAGGCTCAATGTAGATAGCAAAAGAACCTTTTCTTTTACCACCACCTTGGTCAACGTAGCGAGCAGTATCGTTGAACACACGTAGCATCGGCACGATACCATTTGAAGTGCCATTAGTACCTTTAATGTATGAACCAGTAGCACGTACATTATGGATGGCTAAGCCAATTCCACCAGCTGACTGTGAAATTTTTGCTGTTTGCCCAAGTGTATCGTAAATACCAGTGATACTATCTTCTTTAATCGTCAATAAGAAACATGATGAAAGTTGTGGTTTCGGCGTACCAGCATTGAACAATGTTGGGGTTGCGTGTGTAAACCAACGCTCCGACAATAATTCATAAGTTTCCAGTACACGGTCAATGTCTTCGCCATGAATACCTACTGCTACACGCATAAGCATGTGCTGTGGACGCTCAACAATTTTTCCGTTTACTTTTAATAGATAAGATTTTTCAAGGGTTTTATAACCAAAATAATCATAACCAAAATCTCGGTCATAGATAATTGCAGAATCAAGCAAAGCGGCATGTTTCTGAATTACTTTCCATGTGTCTTTGGCGATTAAAGAGGCATTTTGGCCAGTTTTCGGGTCGATGTATTGATACAACATTTTCATTGTACCCGAAAATGACTTAAGAGTGTTCTTATGGAGGTTAGAAATAGCAATCCTTGCCGCTAAAATAGCGTAATCAGGGTGCTTGGTTGTCATCGAAGCAGCCGTTTCAGCAGCTAAACTATCTAACTCTGATGTAGAAACACCATCGTAGATACCTGCTACTACTTTCATGGCAACCTCAACGGGTTGGACAAATGCTGGCTCTAAGCCATAACAAAGTCGCTCAATACGAGCAGTGATTTTGTCGAACTTTACCGACTCGCGGCGTCCGTCTCTTTTAATTACAAACATAGGCAGCCTTTTTAAAAGTGTTTTATGGGATTCACAACAATGTCTTAAGCAAACCAAAAAAATGGTTTAATAAAGGAATCTTAGCTTTAAAACTAATTATATTATTTACGTAATTTATGTGACTGCTAGTCACTTTTTGGATTCACTAAAAAAAATTATAAAGCAGTCTATGTAAGGTCAAATTTACTACATACTGTAAGTAAGTAACAGATGTAAAATTAGTAAAATATCAAGGCATATAAAAATCCAAAAACTATACCTATTGACCGATAATTAAAAAGTGTAATATTAAGAGAATATTAAGAACTAATAATCAGTTAGTTACTTAACAGTGAGATAGGAAAAGTCTAATAAAAAAGTTATCCACATTAAATAAACTATTTTTGCTTCTCCAATTAGAGTCTTTTAAGTTGCAGTTTGTGGCTATTTTCATTGACAAATGTAAATATTTTATTTTCAGAAAAAAAAGAAAATTCTGAAAAAGTTATCCACATTGAAAATTGAATTATTAGTCATGGCACTCCATTAGTAAGAGGTCTCCTGATTTGTACGAAACTCTAACAATTCCATCAGCCGCAACTTCATTACTATTTCCCGAACGATAACCCAATATAAGTTCCTCATTATCAATATTATAAACAAGATTTTTGGTTATAATTCCAGTAGCAGAACCAATAGGAATAAGTGAGATTTGTGTGCCTTTCGCATACCACTTTTCAAAGCTTGCAGGAAAGGGCAGCAAAGGGTAGATAACTGAGAAATCATCTATCATAACAATCGAAAGTTTACTTTTGTAACGAACGATATTAGTCATGTTCGTAATGGCATGGTCAGCTCTTCGACCCGTTGCCCAAACCACATTTGCCGCAGGAAAACCTCTATTAATTAAAAAATCGAAAGCTTTTTCAAGGTCTGTTTTATCTTGGTCTGGCGTGTAAACAATCTCAATCGGGTATTGGCTTTGTTCAATTTCTTGTAAATTTATATCTCTATCAAAATCGCCTAAAAGCACATCGACTTTGATTCCAAGAGAAATGACACGGTGAATGGCATTATCAAGCACAACTACAAATGGACTCCATTCTAATAGCTGCCCAAGTAATTCTACACTACAACTTTCGCCATTGGCAATAATAAGAGCCGGTTCCTGTTTTTCACGTACGATATGATGAGACGACATACTCAAAGTTATTAAATTTCGACAAACATAATGGCAAAAATTACTTCACAATCCATTGAAATAATTTTGAAATAGGCTTCGCATAAAGTGTGTACCAACGAGGCACAAGACCATTCTCAGCCCATGCTCGACGGTCTTCTTTATTGGCTCTAATTCTGTTTTTAAGAGAAGCATTACTTGTACCGCCTGTACGCATTTTCATGAGTACTTCGGGAATATAAAAAGAAGAGAGTTTATGCTTATAAAGCATTCGAAGCATCAGTTCGTAATCTCCTGCACTACGATACGAGATATTATAAAACCCATATTTATCATAGGCTGCTTTAGTCAAGAAAAAGGCAGTATGTGGGGGCATCCAGCCATTCAAAAAGCGTTTACGATTATATGAGCCTGATATCCAGTTACGGACAATTTTATTCGTATCTACAAAATCTACGTAATATAAGTCTCCATAAACCGAATCTGCTTTTGATTCTTTGAAAGCTTTTGCAACTTTACTAATCACCTGATTATTAGGGTAAAAATCATCCGAACCCATTACGCCTATCGCATAGCCAGTAGCCATTTTTACACCCTTATTCATGGCATCATAAATACCATTATCTTTTTCTGAAACCCACTTAATTTTATCTCCGTAGGATTCCAAAATCTCAACAGTACCATCTTTTGAGCCTCCGTCAACAATTATGTATTCGATTGATGGATAGTCTTGTGCCAGTACGCTATCAATGGTATCTTTAATGGTGGCAGCTGAATTAAACGCAACAGTGATGATTGAGATTTTCATTATTATGGGCTTCGCTAAAGGGTAAGCCTTAGTGAAGTAAAGCTATCATTTGATTTTTAAACCTTCAAATTTACTAACATCAAGCGAAGGAATTGTGGTTTTGAGCGAATTTTTATAATTTTCGTTGATAACCTTGATAATTTCGTTGGCAATGACAGCCGAGCCTCTTGGTGTTGGATTGATACCATCAAGACTAAAAAAACCTCCAGTTAGGGGAGAACTTTCAAATGTCAAGCCATTGACGGTATAAGTTTTGTTTTTGATTTTCGTATATAAGCTATTCAAATCAAAAAGTGTAATTGACCGCTTTTCTGCCTCAAATTTTAGAATTCCATTAAAATCATTCTGACGTGCAGCAATAATATTTATTTCATCTTTATCTAACACTTCCTCGTTACTTAGCGGATATGCCGCCGTGAAGCCTTTTTTCTGACCTACGGCATTTACTTTTCCTACATTCGGAATGGCATCTATTAAGATTTTATCATTGGCTGTGGCCGCTCTAATAACCCCATTACCCGCAGTAATATATATTTCTGTTACCCCTAAATTTTTAGATAATTCAGCAAACGAGTAAAAGTTGAAATAGGGTAAATCAAGAATATTTGGAAGATTGGTTAGAATACCTGGAGCCTTATTAACAACCAAAGCATCGAGCAATTTTTGAATATTGATAGCAAAAGACGAGGTTTCTGTCATGGCAATTTTACCACCCGAAACCGCATAAACTAACAAATCTTGCTCACCCAAACTCAGCGTAAAAAAACTTGGGCTACTTTCTTTAACGAAATCAGTATAAGATAGTTCTTCCTTACTCACTGGTAAAATTCGCTCAAAAAATGGGTTAAATCCTTGAGTTTTGGCATTTCCTAAACCAGCTTTGTTGATATCAGCTACACGCAAACCTACAACCCCATAATTATTATTAATACTTGCATATTTACTTAAAACAAATGGAGAAGTGCTTACCACACCTAACTTATCTGTAACTTTATTAAATACAGGAGCGATGTTACTCAATGTTGTAGTTAAATAACCTGTTCCGTTTTCTTGACCTGCAGGAAAAAGAGCTTGCTCAAACTTTACTCCAGCTTGTTGAGCAATTAGATTAGGAAAAGCGTTGAGTTGTCCTTCACGATATAAGCCGCCATTGGTATAACCAGCTGTGAGCGAACCACCAACAGCTATATACTTAGAGAAAATAGCATCTCCATTACTCGCTAAAATAGGACTGGTATTTTCTGTTTGGGTTTCGCAGCTACTAATTAATGCTAAACCAGTAAAACCAACAGCAAGTATTCTTAGAAAGGGTTTCATCGTGGCGTGTGTTTTTCTGTTAATAGGTCAATAAAGTTTTACGCAATTATAAAAATACCATCGCAATAAAAATGATGGCATGCAGATAACGCTAATTTCTAAAAAAACGCTGATTTTCGCCGAAAATATAATAAAATCTGCGAAAATTAGCATTAATAAATCTGTACTATCTGCGGATTAAAAATTTGTAGCAATATCATAATTCTGAAGTTTTAAAACAATAAACTTTGAATTCCGAAAAAGCAAATTTGTAGAATAAGTAGCACAAGTGCAATCTTATTATCTTTACGAAAAGGTAACCAATGGAAAAGTGTCAGTAAAAAAGCAGATACCAAAAACCAACCAATATAATTTTGTAAGGGTGGTAATTGCCCAAACCACGACCACATTTCTAAACGAATTGCGATGGGTTCAGCCAAATAATCGAACATTGTCATGAGTAAAGCTCCGTAAAGGACTTTAAAGTAAAGCGGCTTATTGACCCGACAAAACGAACTACCCACACAATAAACCAAAAGTAGCCAGTTAACACCAATCAATGGCGGGGTTTCTAATATTTTAAACCCAAGGGTTGTATCATAGCGATAATGCCCAAAAATCAAGCCCGTATTTACACCAACCACTTCAACGAAATAGCCCACCAAGAAAGCTACTACAATAAAAATAACGAAACTCCGATTCCATTCATTATGAAAATAAAGCAAAATACCTAAAGAGGCCAAGAGATTAAAAGGAGTCAGAAACTTAAAAAGCGTAGCGGTTACATCAAGATTTAACCCTATAATGCCTGCCACGTACATGGAAGTTAGAAGATAAATGAATGGTTTATGTTTCACTGCTATCATTTGAGAATTATCGTATAGTTTGATTCTGAAAGGTAAATCTTACCTTTTCCTATTTCTTACAACGTGTTTATTTAAAATTCGTTTATTTTCGACTCGAACTAATTGCTGTTTTCTAATTCCCCAAATTTGCTCTTTGGCTTTTTTGGTTGCCTCTTCTAAATCAATTATTGGAAAAGGATAATTTTCTCCCAACCTGAAATTATATAATTCTTGTTCCATTGGAGTCATTTTCCATGGTTCATGAATAAAGTTTTCGGGACAATTTTCGAGTTCTTTAACCCATGTTTTTATAAAGATACCATTAGGGTCATGGTCCTGCGATTGCTTCACAGGGTTATACATTCTTACGGTATTCATGCCTGTTACGCCCGCTTGCATTTGAAACTGAGGATAATGAATACCCACTTCAAAATCAAGAAACTGTTGAGCCAAGAATACGGCACCCGTTTTCCAATGTTGGAAAAGTTGATGGGTTAGAAAAGAAACGACCATTGCTCTCATTCGGAAGTTTAGGTAACCAGTTTGGCATACACATCGCATACAGGCATCTATAAGCGGATACCCCGTAAGCCCACTTTGCCACCTTTCTATAAAATACTCATTATCAATCCTTTCTATATTATCATAGCCTCGATTTAAGTTTTCAAACTCCATTCGGTCTTCCAACTCAAATTTTTGAATGAAATGGCAATGCCAGTGAAGTCGTGAAATAAAGTTATCTAAATCTCTTCGATGAGCGACTTTCTTCTTGGCATTTTGTGCATATTGATATACCTGTCGAATCGACAAATTTCCCCAAGCGATATAAGGAGAAAGACGGCTACATCCTTTTCGACTTTCGAGCGGTTTTGAAATATGTTTTGAATAATTTTTAGCTCGTTCGCTCAAAAAACTTTGCAGATAACGATGAGCATAAGTTTCTCCTCCCGGCTGAAAATTATTAGCATCTTTCAGCAAATAATCGTTTGGCAAGAAACGCTTGTAAATTTCATTGGATTCATCAAAGACTAAGCAATCACCTCTTAGTTTTGTCCAATTTGGCACATCCCAAGGTTTTTGCATTTGTTCTTTCCAATATTCAGCCCAATTATCTCGATTCTTCAGTTTACGGACTACCCCATTCGTTTGAAATTCCCACCATTCAATAGCAGTTTCCTTAAAAAACAGGCTCAATTCTTTATCTCGGTCATAAGTAATCCGAAGCCCAGTTTCTTCGTAAGAGAAAACCTTTTTAAGCTGATATTTTTGATGAATTGCATGAAATATTTCCTTAGCATTACCTTGTAAAATCGTAATTCGAAGAAGTGGATTGGCTTCTGATAATTGCCGATTGAGGTCGTTGAGCGATTGCTGAACAAAATTCCAATGCCGTGGACTATAATGTGAATCAGCCATGATGTTTGGTTCCCAGATGTAGAGCATCAAAAACGACTCGCCATCTTCAATAGCGGCTTTCAAAGCAGCGTGGTCGCTGAGGCGTAAATCTCTTTTAAACCAAACAATGTTCATAGCCAAACAACCACAATCATTTAGCTTTTGTTTATTTAGATATATGACTATTTAAAGAAAACACTTCATAATTATTACAAAACGTCATACCTACGCACAATTTCACTTAATTTTGTGGGTGTTCTGACAAGTCGTGTACAAAAAATGAAGAAAATACAACTTATTATACTTTTGCTGATTTTCCAAAGTAGTCTTTTTGCTCAAAATATTTTACCACAAGAAGATTATTGGGAAACCCAACTTACCCCATTGATTGAAGTAAATGATATGCTTAGACTCATTTACAACGACCCTTTCAAAGAAACTTTCTTAAATGCCATTCCGGCAGGTTATCCGATGAATAAATCGGTTAATATTAATTCGTTTTACGGTGTCAGAAATCATCCTATACATAAAGTTTTGCTTTTCCATAGAGGTATCGACCTCAAAGGGGCAACTGGTGAAAAAGCCATTGCCACCGGTGATGGTGATGTAATTGAAGTAGGTTTCAAGACCGATTTGGGCAATTATATCAAAATCAAACACTGCTATGGTTTTGAGTCGATTTACGGCCACCTAAATAAAATATTGGTAAAAAAGGGACACCACGTGAAGAGAATGCAGATAATTGGCGAAGTAGGAGCGACAGGTACGGTTTCAGGACCACATTTACACTATACTTTAAAGAAAAACAATCAATATATAGACCCCTTCGATTTTCTGTTTATGGATTTTGAACGAGGTAAGATTGGTATGTTGAGATAAAAAAACAAAGCCGCAACAATTTAAAAATTGCTACGGCTTTGTTTTAAGTTCATTGAATAAATTCAGATTTTTGTTTACTTAAAAGCTCTACTACTTGATTTTTCGGCCGTTGGGAAATCTTGTGGAATCGGGAAAGTTACCTTTCCAGTTGCTGCCCACTCTGAGCCTCTCAATAGGCAAGTGATAAAGCCTACACACTCCACTGAGTAATCAATGTGACCCATTGGAGTATGAAAAATGCGTCCTTTACCATAATTGAGTGCCATTAAAATTGGCTCGTGGCGTCCAGTACCTTTTTGCTCCTTCGATGAATAAGCCGTTGCTAAAACGTCCATATTTTCGGCTGGTCCTCTCAGACGGTCATATAACTCATCTTTAGTATGTAACCACTTTGTTGGCATTCCTTTCATAATTGGGTGTTCGGCATTGCGAGTCTCAACTATGTATTCGTGTTGTGGGCCATGCGAACCCGCTCTGCCTGGGGTTGTATCTCTAATAAGTTTACCTTCATCGTTGTAATACACATAAGGTCCATCTTTTTCTGTGCGGTCGCCCCAACCTCCTATGCCAATCATTTTGTTATAGTCTATCCATTGAGGAAATGAATTATCGGCGGCATGAATAACCACTAAGCCTCCACCTTTTTGCATGAATTTTTCAAAATTCTTTTGCGTTTCTTCTGGCCAGGGAGCAGCATTCCAACCAAAATTACAGATTACCAAATCATATTTTGAGAAATCTGGTTTGAAATCTGGGTCAATTTGAGATTTCTTCAAAGCTTCTGTTTCGCCAACGCCTTCAATTGGAAAGCTTTTGATAAACTCCTCTCCTTCCCAAGTATATTTAGTACGTTTTACATCTACTTTAAATCGACTCGTTTCCTCCAAATACTTTTTCATCATAAACGTTATTTTAGGCCACTGTACGTGATTATTTTGGCCATCAACAATAAGCGTTCGAATAACTTTCTTTTTTTGAGCCGATGCCCCAAAAGCAAGAGCAAATATCAAAAATAAAGAGAAAAAATACGTTTTGTTCATAAGATGAGTTGAAATTGAGGTAGTCCGCAAGCGATGAACAAGCGTCTTACAATGATGGATAAAAATGGAAATTTTAATTAAACGCTAGAATCTATTTAGCAGAAGCAAGTTAGGATAATTTGATTGATTTACAAATAGCTCAAAAGGAAGATTTGATAATCAGTAGAAGCGAAAGCGGCGACAATGAAGATAGCATTATTGAACAATAGAAGCGTTGATTATCTCATGGATACGCTTACGAATTTTCAATGTATTGATTTTGTTGTTGGCAGAACTTTGATACACACGGTTTGAGAGAAAAATAAACACTAATTCTCGTTCGGGGTCAACCCAAACTGCTGTACCTGTGAAACCTGTATGGCCAAATGTTTTAGGTGAGGCATCACTTGCTACTACGGGCTTATCATCACCTACTTCGGGTTTATCCCAACCTAAACCTCGGTGACTACGCTGCGTATAATTTCTGGCAAAATGTGGCACTGTTGTCGAAAAAAAAATCTGTCTCCCACCGTAATAGCCTTTCTGTAAGTTCATTTGATAAAGTTTCACCAAATCATTCACATTACTAAAAAGCCCAGCATGGCCGGCCACTCCCCCCAACAAAGCTGCGTTGGGGTCATGTACGGTTCCTTGTATCTGCGAAGCCCTAAAAATTGCATCTTGTTCGGTTGGAGCAATATTTGCTTTGGGAAATCTACTAAGTGGATTATAAAGTGTTGAAGTCATTCCTAAAGGCTCATATACATTTTGCTCAACGAATTCTTCTAATGGCTGGCTAGTGATTCGCTCAACCATTTTTTGTAGAATAATTAGCCCTAAATCGCTGTAAGTATAGCGGTATCCACCTGATTTATCATATATATTGATAAGTTTAGATTGCTGTACCCATCGCCAGACAGAATCTCTAATTGCAGGCTTAATAAACAGATTATCAGCTACTTGTAAGTTTAAACTATCTTTAGCAAAACTATAATAATCGGCTTTAAAAGTAGGCCCCGTTTTTGTTTTTTCCCAAAACGGAATAAAGGCCACTAAACCTGCTTGGTGCATCAGAATATCTGAAACCAACATGGCTTCTTTATTGGTTTGTTTTAACTCTGGAAGATAAGTAGAAGCTTTTTCGTTTAAATCAATTGCACCACGTTCATTGAGCAACATCACGGCTTGGAGCGTGGCCGAAACCTTTGTCATTGAAGCAACGTCATACAAGGTTTGGTCATTGACGGGCTCATACACACCATAGCGAAGTGTCCCAAAATTTTTGCTGTAAACTACTTTTCCTTGTCTTGCTACTAAAACCTGACACCCCGGAAATGCACGATTGCTAATGCCTTGTTGCACAATCTGTTCGATTTCATCTAATTTTTTTGAGTTCATACCAACTCGTTCGGGAGGCCCAAACGAAACACGCCCAATGCGTTCGGTTTGTATGCCATTCCCAACTTTTTGCTCATAAGTTACTGAAACTGGCAATTTTCCTTTGGCTGGCAATGCCCCAAATAATACCTGTGGAACAACTCGCTGCGAAGCAATTTCATCTTCATAACCACAAACTAAATTCGGAACACCATCGTAGAGTTTCATTCCGTATGGATTTCCAAAACCTACCACAACTACTTTTGTTTTGTTTCGAAGTTGATTGATAAACGAAATAGTGGCGGGCGAAACACCGTAATTTCTATCAGCTCGACTATTCATGTCGTGTACACTTACTACCACCACCTTATACTTCGAAGCTTCTTCTAAAACCCAAGCTACATCTTTATCAGCAGCAGGTTTGTATGGAATTGCAAAATGCTTAAAATTAGCGTATTGACTTAACATTTTTTGAAACTCATTACCCGATTCGGCACTAATGGCAACCGAGGCAAAACTAGTGGTATCGAGATTGACAAAAGGTAATAAATTATCTTGATTCTTGATAATTGTTACTGCCTGTTCAAATAAGTCTGCTTTTAAATCTTGGGCTTGGGCACTATTCAAATCTGTGCCCAAACCAGCCATTTCGATAGGTTTGTAATTATTCAAACCTGACCAAAATTTTGCCTTTAAGATTTTCTTCACGCGTGCATCTAAATCAGTCATTTGAATTTGTCCACTCTCAACCGCAGCTTTGATTCGGTTAAAGGCAGCGGGCAAATTTCCTGATTGCAACAAAATATCATTTCCTGCTAAAAAGGCAAGTAATTCAGGCTCTCCTGCTTGTAAACCAGCTGTAATTCCACGCATATTGAGGGCATCTGTAACCGTAATGCCCTGAAAACCCATTTGTTCTTTTATAATTTCTGTAACCACTTTTCGAGAAATAGAAGTGGGGGTATTAGTTTTTGATTCGAGGGCAGGAACAAACAAATGCCCAGTCATTACCATTGCCACACTATCGGCAATCAAACGACGAAAAGGCATCAACTCAATATCGTTTAGGCGGCTGAGTGTTTGGCTTACCCAAGGTAAGGTGCGGTGCGAATCTTGGTCAGTATCGCCATGCCCCGGAAAATGCTTCGCACTTCCCATCACATGGTACTTTTTCATTCCTTTGATATACATAACCCCTTTTTCGGCTACATTATCTTGTAATTCCCCAAATGAACGGTAATTAATAATCGGATTCTTAGGGTTTGTATTAACATCTACTGAGGGTGCAAAATTTACGTGAATACCCAAACGTTTACATTGGCGGCCAACTTCTTCGCCAAATTTTTCGATGTAAGTATTATCCTGAATAGCACCAAGTGTAATTTGTTTCGGAAACTCAATCACACTATCAAGTCTCATACCCAAGCCCCATTCGGCATCAATACCTATTAATAATGGGATTCGGGAAATTTGTTGATAACGATTGGTTAAACGTGCCTGACGATAAGGTCCACCTTGAAAGAAAATCAATCCTCCCAAATGGTAGGTGGCAATATTATTTTCTACTTGTTGATAGTAAGTTTCCGTACGGTTTGAAAAAGTAGCAATCATAAATAACTGTCCAACTTTTTCGTCGAGACTCATCGTTGAAAGCAGACTATCAGCCCAGCCTTCTTGTCGAGTAAGGAAATCTATTGAGGTCTTTTGAGGCGAAATAAACGAAGTAAGAAACGCATAAAAGCTACCTATAATAGCCAGCAAAAGTATTTTTCTGGTTTTGTAAAGCACGATAAATTTTATTGATTTTTGGAATGAAAACGAACAAAATTAACAAAGGATTACCGATTTTGCCCGATATTATTGAGAAAATAGACTAAGTTTGAAGTAATTAGATGAAAAAGGACTTATCACAAGGGTTTTAGGCCTTCGCTAATGAAAGAGAATATGCCACGAATACTATGTCTCAAGTATTCGTGGCAATGAAATTTATTCAATAAATTTTGAGAAGTCTCAAACGCAGAAACGCTATTTTTTCTTTAACTGATTTTCAAATAAAAAAACGCCATTTTTATTGGCCGTAATAATATCGAGTTTACCATCTTTGTTGATATCGGCTACACTTACATTTAAGCCCGAACCAGAATCATTATCAATAATATGCTCGGTATAATAGGGTTGTTTCTTCGAATCAAACTCAAAGTACAGAAGAATAGCTGCATCGGCATCGCCGGGGTCTCTACCATGGTGTGCCAAGAAACGCTTCCCTGTAATGTATTCTTTTTTGCCATCACCATTCAAATCAGCCATGATTGAAGAATGCGTTTGGGCAGTAGTTGTGCTTATGGTATGGGTTTTGAAGTTAATCTGTCCTTGTTCATTTATTTGTTCATGAAACCAAATGCCCAAAGCATGTGCTGAAGCACTCACCACATCGTTTTTACCATCGCCATTGACATCAAATACTTGCATGTGTGAACAAGGTTCGCCCAAATTGGCGGGATGAAATACCCAATTGCCTCCTTTTAAATCTTTAGTTCCTTGAAACCATCCTTCACGAATAACAATATCCTTGATGCCATCATTATTGATATCACCTAGGCCAATTCCATGCGAAAATATCTCGGTGCCTTTCACATTTTCTTGAGTCAAATTGAAGCGTTTCCAAACAGTTTCACCCTTTTTGGTTGGAGCTTGGAGCCAAATGATTTGTTTTTTTGCTTTATCTCCACAAAGGATATCCAAACGGCCATCGCCATCCATATCAACAAAATTTGGTGATTCATTTGAAATACCCACCGAATCGGCAATGATGTGTTTTTTCCACTCCGAAACCTGTTGTTTCTTAGGATTTTCGAACCAAAAAGCTGGTTTTCCCGGAAAATCAACAATAACCACATCATCCCAACCATCGAGATTTACATCCATACCAAGATTCAAGAATGAATTACTGTATTCTTCACGTGGTTTAAATGCCCTAGATTGAGCCATTTCGTGGCGTGTCCAGTTGGGGGCTTCAAACCAAAAATACCCCGCTATAATATCTAATTTACCATCTTTATTCAAATCGGCTACTGCTGCCCCCTCAGAAAGAAAATCACGTGTAAGCGTGGTTTTCTTGAAGTCTTGGGCATAAGATATAAATGAAACTAGCAAACATAATGTGGCTAATTTTAAGACTTTATTTTTCATGTTTAAATCGATTTCAATGATTATGATTTTCCATTGTTGCTGCTGGGGCATCTCGCTATGCGAAGTCTGAGACTTTGCATTTGTGTCGTTACATCTCCTGATGTCAACGTAAATATTGTCATCAGGAGATGACTTTTCGCCCGTGCGAAGTTCACAAACTTCGCACAACAAATAAATAATATTTAACTTATTTTCTACCAATATGAAGCCCTTCTGGGGCAAATACAAACTATTTTAAATCTCGCTATGCGAAATTCGGGAACTTCGCTCGGACGAAACCTATCAGATTTCTAATGATTATGATTTTCCATAGCGGGCATAGGATTAGCCCCACCTAATCTTCGCTTCATATACTCAGCAATTTTCGGAAGCTTAGCTTTTTCAGCCATTTGTATGGCTCTTTTTGCATCTACATCGGCCAAAGGTTCGGCGGCATACCAGACCATTAGGGGTAAATTATGGTCATTGGCATCTTCTTCTTTTTGCACCAATGCTTCAACCACACTCCAACGTTTACTTGGTTCAGTTCGTTGCATTGCCGATGCTAAATACAAACGCACCAATGCCGAATTATCAGATTTAGCCATCTTAGCCATTTGCGTAAGAGCTTCTTCAGAAAGTGACTTATTTTCTGCCAATAACTGAATAGCCCAACTTCTGAGATACTCACTTTGGTTGGCTAAAAGTGTTATTAACTCTTGCTCTGAAAGACCGTTAGTCACGTGCAAAGTCCATAAAGCTCTTAGTTTACGCGTTACGTCTGGGTTTGTATTTAAAATTACTTTTAGAGCATCATGCACTTGCTTATTTCCACCTCTTTCTTGCAAAATTGTTCGAGCCTGCCGCACATACCATTCATTGGCATGAAGCTGATAATTAACTAATTCTAAATCAGTGGCTTTTCTTAAATCGACTTGTGTCCATTTATCAGTTTCATAGCTAATTTTAAAAATCCTACCCATTGTTTTATCATGAACATCTGGGTTTGGACTATGACATTGATTTTTATCGTACCAGTCGATGGCATAAACCGAACCACTTGGGTCATATTTAAAATTCAGCCATTGCGACCAACTATCATTCATAGCCATAAAATCTTTTTTATGCTTACCTACGTAGCCCGAACCTTCACGCGTGAGTTGGTCAATGTTAAGTTTTGCCCCATTGATATTATTCATAAAAATATTGTTATGAAACTCCTTTGGCCAATTATTTCCACCTAAATAAATCATTGCACCTGCATGTGCATGGCCACCACCAGCAACTCCCGAACGGAAATTGCCCGCATGGGGGCCACGGTCACCCAACCAATGTACATGGTCGGCAATGGTTTTAATATCATCGTAGATATAAGGATTAAAATGTTTACCTGCCTGACGGAAATAACGCCCTCCTTGAATGATGTGGTACAAATGCGGAATCACACAAGCCGTAATGAACGGGTGTCCATAATCATTGAAATCAAGCCCCCATGGATTACTCGAACCTTCAGCAAAAACCTCGAAAGTATGTTTGGTTGGGTGAAAACGCCAAACCCCAGCATTTATTTTGGTTCTTTGGTCATCTGGAGTACCCGGTTTACCCACTTTTGAGTGTGTAAATACGCCATGTGTGCCATACAACCAACCATCTGGCCCCCAGCGTAAGCTATTGAGTGTTTCGTGGGTATCTTGTGTACCCCAGCCATCCAATAGTTTTTGTGGTTCACCTGTTGGGGTATCGGTACTAAAATCAGTTGGAATAAATAATAAATATGGGGCAGCTCCTAACCAAACACCTCCCATGCCTACTTCTATTCCACTTACTAAATTCAGGCCTTCTTTAAAAACCTTTCTACTATCTAAAGTTCCATCACCATTCGTATCTTCAAAAATCAGAATTCTATCTCGACCTTGTCCTTCGGGTGCTGGTACTGGATAGGTGTGTCCTTCCACTACCCAAAGACGTCCTTTCCAATCAATCGTGAAACAAATTGGGCGAACAACTTCTGGCTCGGCAGCCGCCAAGGTTATCTTAAAACCTTTAGGGGGAGTCATGGCCTTGGCTGCTTCAATACCCGAAAGTCCAGCATTCAGTACAGGGTCAAGTGGTGGTAAAACAATGATGTCTTTTTTAAATAATTCATTCGAAAATTCTGGTCGAGAAGGATAAAAAAGGAAGTTATCGAAGTTGATATGAGCAAATTTTTCATCTGGAATGTAAGGAATCTGCGAGATACCCGTTTCTTTATCAATGATTCGAATAAAGATATTTTTATTCAAAAAAGCCTTCAAATCAATAACTATTGGTTGAAGATTTGCTCTCCCCTGTCCGCTCGTTTGGAAAATAACCTTTTTTGTATCGGCCAATACGATTTCAACGCGAGTATCTTGTAAAGCTCCACCAGAAACCATAAATGAAGCAAATGGATGAGTGATTTTAAAAGGAACTGAAGCAAGTGTACCAGTAAGTTTATAATTTACAGTTCCACCACTACTCAAGAAATACTTGCCCTCGGGACCAATAGTCATATCTTTGGCATGTACTGGCGAAGGGTCTGCTCCAATAACGGGGTTCGCAAATGCATCTCCTGTTGCTGTCCAATCTTGTAAAGAACCCGTTTCAAAATTCAAATTTAGCGGTTTCCCATTTTTGGTTGGAATCACGCCTACTACTTGTTTTTCTATGATATCACCTTCATGCACTTCTAATTTTCCAACCATACCCGCTGCACGGTGCCCCGGAACAGTACAATAATAAGTATCATTTTTATCAGCCACGAAAGTTATGCTTGCTTTTGAGCCTTTTTCAGAAACTGCACTACTCTTGATACCCATTTTTTCTAAAGCAATATCATGGGTCATTACCTCGCCATTGACAATGTTTATCCTTACTCTGCTACCTTTTTTTACTTTTAAAGTTGGGTTTCTCGTACCATTCTTCGCAAAATAGCCCAACATTGTTGTTTCGAGTGTAAATTCTTTATCAATTTTACTTGTGTCTTGTGTAGTTTGTGGTGAAAGTGCCTTTACTTTCGGGCATAGAAATACTCCTACGAGTAAGAGAAAAAGTAAACGTGTTTTGTACATAGTTTTGTTGTATTAGGTTGAATAATGTTTTTGTGTATGTTTAAAGTACGTTTATGGCAATTCTTGAATTTGAATATCTTTGAAAAAGACCTGTGCGGCACCTCCGCCATGAATTTGTAATCCAATGAGGCCCGTTTGTGGAATTGTTAGGTCAGGCTCTGTGTAATCGGTGGTTTGTTTGCCATTGATAAAAATCTGTATGTGACGCCCCTCTGCTCGAAGTTCGTAATCGTTCCAATCATTCAAACGAATGTATTGTTGCGTAAACTTAGGGTCTTGCCCCGCAATCGTTTTGTTTCTTCGAGATTCATCGTAGAGTGTTCCCCAGTAGCCTTCGCCATAATCGGCCTGATAACCTGTCATTTCATGAGCAGGGTCTTTTAATCTTTGGCTTCTAAATTGTATGCCGGAGTTAATAAAACCCTTATTTCCTGTGAGTTTAATTTTGAGTTTTAGAATAAAATTAGCGTAGTTACGTGTGGTGCAGAGGAAATTATTGTGCGGAACATCTTTATCTAAATATCCACCTATGAGTACTCCTTCGGCAATTCGCCAAGTATTTTCAATATCTCCTTCCCAACCTTTGAAGGTTTTTCCATCAAAAAGAGGTGTAAATTTAGGGGGTGTACGAAACGACAGAAAGGCGAAAGCCAATATGACTAAGCCCAAACAAAGTTTTTGCATAAAAAAGAGTATAGGTTGATATAGAATATGACATTAAAAATAATGAAATGATAATTGATAATCAACTTATTACCTATTATTCATGCAAAAAAATAAGTGCTACCTGAAATCAGATAGCACTTACTTGAATCAAATATTTGTCTCTAAGAAATTAATCAATCTCAATTACTACTCCTTTGGTCATTGGGTGAGCCACACAAGTAAGAATAAAGCCCTGTTTGATTTCTTTTTCAGTTAAACCCTCTTCTTCGTCCATTTTCACTTTTCCTTCTACACATTTACCCATACATGCCGTGCACATACCTGCTTGGCACGAATACGGTAAGTCGATATCTTCTTCCAAAGCAGCCTCTAAGATTGTTTGATGTGGTTTTACTTCAAACTCAAATTCTTCGCCTTCATATTTTACCTTCACAGTTTGTGTTTGTAGCGTTTCGCCATCCTCTTCTTTGTTATCGCTTTCATCTGCTATTGCGGCATGGAAGTTTTCTTTGTGGATACGGCTTTTCGGAACATTATATATTTCTAAACCTTTTATTATATCTTCCATCATTTCATTTGGGCCGCACATGTAGAAGTTATCAGTCGAAAAATCAGTATTAAATTCTTTCATCAAGCGAATAGCTAGACCTTGACTAATACGACCTTTTTGTCCAACCCATACCTCTGAAGGGCGACTCAAAACATGACTCACTACCAAACGATTTCCGTATTGAGCTTCAAGTTCATGGAGTTTTTGCTTGAAAATAATCGACTCTTCACTACGATTTCCATAAACAAGACTCACTCTCGAATTTGGCTCCATTTTTAAAACCGATTTGGCCATTGAAAGCAAAGGTGTGATTCCACTACCTGCTCCAAACATTACTAAATGTCGAGCATTATCAGCATCTGTTTCTACCACAAAATTGCCCATCGGTTCAATGATTTCTAAGAAATCACCAACCTTAACTTTATCATTGAGGTAGTTCGATACCAACCCACCAGCTACACGCTTCACGGTTACACCAATTGAGGTATCGCTATGCGGTGAAGTAGACATAGAATAGCTACGACGTACTTTTTTTCCGCCTTCTCCTGCTGGTACAATAATGGTAATGAACTGACCTGCTTTGTATTTAATTTGCTCACTTAAAGGATGCCAGAAATAAATAGTTACACTATCTGAAGTTTCTTGTACAACTTCTTTTACCTGTAAGAAATAAGTTTTTAACGACATTTTTGATTTTTATTTAGACCATGATTGATAAAACCATGTATCTGGACTACTGACTAATTATTATCTTCTTAACAACTTCTTGCTCTGAAGTGTTTATTTTAAGGAAGTATTGGCCTCCAACTAAATTTCTAATATCAAATTTCTCTTGCTGAATTCCACCCAAGGCATTGATTTTTCTTTGTTCTACGATTCGGCCACGGCTATCTAAAATCGTAATGTTTAGAGCCTTGTTGGGTTGTAATTCGAAAGAAACGTTCAACTGTTCTGCTACTGGATTCGGGAAAACATTAACTAATGCTTTACTAAGTGGCTCGTTTGCCAAAATCGCACTTACCTTTACTTCCGTTTGGGCAGTTCCAAAGCAATTATTAGCATCTGTTACTTTTACAGTATAAGTACCCGTAGCATTAATTCCAATATTCAAAATACTCGGATTTTGAATATTGGCGGCAAAGCCATTAGGCCCACTCCATTCGTATTTCAAAGGAGCCGTACCACTTGTTGCATTGCTGCTCAACTTCAATAATTCTCCTTCAAAATAAGGCCCAGAATTACTGGCAGTTACCGCTAATTTAATGGCTTGTATCAGTAGGGCATTGGAGATACTACTTTCTTTACAGCCCGCAACCGCACATGTAGCAGTATAAGTAGTATTGTCTACTGGAGAAATGGCAATTGTAGTACCTGTCGAGCTATTTGACCATTTTAGCACGCCATCTTTACAGCTACTTGACGTGAGCGTTACTTTCTCGTTTCCGCCCGCACAAATGGATAACTTATCAGCTGCGATTACTGGAGGAGGAGTTTGACCAACGGTAATGTCTAGCGTATTGGTACTTTCAATTATTGGTGAAGTAGAAACCACCTTAACCTTATAAGTTCCGCTTTCTAAATCTTGGGCTGTTTTTACATTAACCGAGCGGCGAGGGTCACGGCCGATTTCGATGGCTTTATCAAAGCTTCCTGTTTTATCTGATAATAATATTCTAAAATTATTATCAAGATTGAAATTTGCATCAGCCGTTGTGAAGGCAACCGTGAAACTTTGTCCTGCACAAAAGCTATTTGAGCTCAAATTTGATAGCGTAATACTTGGTTGAACCTCTAAGCCAAATTTACCATTTTCAGTAAAATAATTAGTATATAAATCTACTGAACCCCCACGCCCGTCTTCTACTTCTTTATTACAGCCATATAGCACAATCACGCCACCATTTTTAGGGTGAAGCATGAGTCTATAATCACTGTAAAATGTATAATCTTTGATTGCAACACCATCTTCCCCAAACTTTGGATTGCCATTGGCGTCGAAGTGCTGAACGGTTAGGTCATACCCAATATCTTTAGGTTTCAGCCAAAGCGTATAAACGCCATCTTTACCATCAGAAATCAGTTTATTTGGCAAAAAATAAGCTTTATCCGAACGAGGTGTAAAAACTTCATTTTTCCAAATAATATTGCCATTGGCATTAATTTTAGCTTTCTGAAAAGGTCTTGATTTATCACCAGTTTCTATCCAAGTGGCAAAACCACCACCATCACTTGTTGGTATAATCTGTACATCAAAAGTTGAATTTGACCCTAAATTTACTCCACTTATTCCCCATAAGTTTTTTCCGTCTTTATTTATTTTATGAACGAAAACTGTTCTTTTGTCTTCACCCGAAATTGTTCTTCCCACAATGGCGTTGCCATCAGTATCAACCTTAAACATATCAATTCGAGATTTGCCGTTGAAAGGATTAGGTAATGCTGCTGTGAGTGGAAGGATTTCCTTATTACTGGTATCGAATGTTTGGAAAGAATAATCAGCATTAGGGTCTCGAACGAGGGCTAAGAACTTACTGTTTTTTTCATCGTAAATTACTTTTGTTTCCAAACCTTTGGCTTGCAACAATTTCGTTTCCTCCTCAATAACCGCACCTGAATAATTGAGTTTTTTTGTGTAAACTACATTATCATTGGTAGTTCGATTAAAATTATTGAAGGTTATTAGTAATTTATCATTTTTCAAATCATTCAACTCCAGTACTCCGTCATTAGCATCATCGCTTGTAAGTTCTTGTTCGGTTACTTTCACCCCATCAGCTGCCCATTGTGCTTTCCCTTCACTAGAAACATATTGTGCATATAAATTTCGGCGGTCGGTCTTATTTACATCAATACATCTATGCCAAAGAATATACGCTCCACCTTTGCCATCAGGTTTAATGAGTTTTGGGGTATAAATAAAAGTAGATTTATCTAAAATACGACCAATTCTTAAACCATCTTTTGTCCATTGTGGAGTTCCTTTGGCATCTAGCTTCTGAGCATACAAATCAATCAAGTTATCACGATAATCCGCCCATACATAAAAGCTATTGGCATTATCATCTATTGAATATAAAACAGCATACTGAAAATCAGGGGCAGCACTAACTACAGTCGGAGTTGACGTGTTAGATTTCCACTGAGTATATCCCATTTCAACGGAGCATATGAACAGTAAGCTTACAAGAAAATATTTCATGATTTTGGGTATGGATATAAAGGAAGAGTTTTTATGAAAGAACCCTAATGCGACTTGATATAAGTACAAATTTACGTTCTTATCTTGAAATCAACTAATTAGAGATAAAATAATTCATAAGTTATTGCTTTTATCAAAACAAATCTATAATTTTGCAGCCCCAAAATACCACCCTCGTAGCGTAGCCCGTTTGTTCGAGGG
>NZ_LXHX01000083.1:0-1181 GCF_001649495.1 Emticicia sp. MM
TAATTTTGCAGCCCCAAAATACCACCCTCGTAGCGTAGCCCGTTTGTTCGAGGGAGCTATCAAGTTAGGGAAGTTAACTGTTCCGGAGTTGGCTAAGTGTTGTTTCAGCACCCCATAACTTTCTGAAAAAGGTCATCGAAAAGCAGCCGTAATCGTTGGGAATGAAAGCTGAAAATAGTTGACAAATGCTTTTTTCAAATCGCCAGTAAAATGGCGTATCGAACATTTAAAATAAATAAAAACAGTGAAGCATTTAAGTTACAAGACAGTTGCGGCAAACAGCCAAACTGTAAATAAAGAATGGGTAGTTGTTGATGCTACCGACAAAGTATTGGGCCGCTTGTGTAGCCAAATCGCGAATATTATTCGTGGTAAGAACAAAACAAACTATACTCCTCATGTAGATTGTGGTGACAACGTGATTGTTATCAATGCTGAGAAAATCCGTTTGACTGGTAAGAAAATGACTGACAAAGTTTATATCCGTCACACAGGTCATCCAGGTGGACAGCGTTTCGCAACTCCACGTGAAATTTTGGCTAAAGATGGCCGTCGTGTAGTTGAAATGGCTGTAAAAGGTATGTTGCCGAAAGGTCGTTTAGGACGTCGTTTATATACAAATCTTTATGTATATGCAGGTTCTGAGCACCCACACGCCGCTCAATCACCAAAAACAATCGAATTGGCTTAATTGATAAATTTGTTATTGGTCATTAGTTATCTTTTTGATTTTAAAAGCTAACTTTTCTCAAATAACATTCAATCAATTTCCCGATATCAGAATTCTTTATTAATCTCAGAATATTTTCAAATTTCTATATACAAATGCAAGTTATCAACGCAGTAGGTAGAAGAAAAACAGCCGTAGCTCGTATCTATATGAAAGCGGGAAATGGTGAAGTTTCTATAAATGGAAAAGGTTTGAAGGAATACTTCCCTTCAGAAATTCTTCAAATTATCTTAAATCAACCGTTCAATACAACAAGCACGGCTGGTCAATACGATCTTAAAGTAAACGTAAGTGGTGGTGGTATTGCTGGACAAGCTGAAGCTGTTCGTATGGCAATCTCTCGTGCATTGTGCGAAGCAAATGCAGAGAACCGTCCAGCGTTGAAAAAAGAAGGATTCTTAACTCGTGATGCACGTATGGTTGAACGTAAAAAACCAGGTCGTCGTAAAGC
>NZ_LXHX01000084.1:0-33551 GCF_001649495.1 Emticicia sp. MM
GACAGCACTTAATCGTGTCCGGTGTGCTGTGCTGCGTAGTTTAATTTATTATTTACCTTTTACTAATTTAGTCAAATGGCACAATTAGAATACAAAGAATTATTAGATGCAGGTGTACACTTTGGTCACCTTACCCGTAAATGGGATCCCAAAATGGCTCCATATATTTTCATGGAGAAAAACGGAATCCATATCATCGACCTTAACAAAACTCTTGCTTGTTTACAAGATGCACAAGAAGTTGTAAAAGGTATCGTTCGTTCTGGCCGTAAAATCATGTTCGTAGCTACTAAGAAACAAGCTCAAGAAATCGTTTCTGAAGAAGCTCGTCGCTTGAAAATGCCATACGTAACTGAGCGTTGGTTAGGTGGTATGCTTACAAACTTTGCAACTATCAAAAAATCTTTGAAGAAATTGCAAAATGTAGAGCGTATGTTGAAAGACGAAGCTACTGCTAAAAATATCGCTAAGCGTGAGCGTCTAATGTTAGACCGTGAGCGTATCAAATTAGAGCGTTTATTAGGTGGTGTTTCTGACCTTTCAAGACTTCCAGCTGCATTATTTATCGTTGACGTTAAGCGTGAACACCTTGCAGTTGCTGAAGCACACCGTTTAGGTATTCCAGTAATCGCTATCTGTGATACTAACTCTAACCCTGAAGCGGTTGAGTACCCAATCCCAGCAAATGATGATGCTTACAAATCAGTAGCTTTAATCACTTTGGCTATCGGTAAGGCAATCGAAGAAGGTATCATGGAGCGTAAACTTGACAAAGATAACGCTGCATTACAAGAAGAAGAAGATGCAAAGCGTGCAGTTGATGAAGCAAAAGCAATCATTTCTGCTCCAGAAGAAGCAGCTGCCCCTGCACAAGAAGAAACAGAAGCTTAATATAAGGCTAATGATATAATCAAAATAGAATAGCCCGAAGCGAAAGTTTTGGGCTGTTCTGTTTCAAAATGACAAAGTATTAATACAAACTTAATAAAAATATAAAATGAATATCACAGCAGCAGATGTAAACAAACTCCGTCAAATGACAGGAGCGGGTATGATGGACTGTAAAAAAGCTTTGACAGAAGCTGAAGGCGACTTCGACAAAGCAGTTGAAATACTCCGTAAAGCTGGACAAAAAGTTGCAGCAAAACGTGCTGATAACGAAACAAACGAAGGTGTAGTATTAATTGACGTAAGCGATAGCGGTAAGAGTGCTAAAATTTTAGCTTTAGCTTGTGAAACAGAACCAGTTTCTAAAGTTGAATCATTCCGTGAATTAGCTAACGAAATTTTACAAGTAGGCGTTAAACACCATACTAAAGATAAAGAAACTTTATTAACTCTTGCTACTTCTGATGGCCGTACAGTTGAAGAGCGTATCGTTGAGTTAGTAGGTAAAATCGGTGAGAAAATCGTTATCACTGAGTTCCAACACGTAGAAGCTGAGCAAGTAGTATCTTATGCTCACTCAACTGGTAAATTAGGTGTATTGGTTGCGTTTGATAACACACAAGGTAATGATGTGACTGAAGTTGGTAAAGACGTAGCGATGCAAATTGCAGCGATGAAGCCAGTAGGTCTTGACAAAGACGATGTTGACCCAGCAATCGTACAAAAAGAAATCGAAATCGGTATGGAAGTTGCTCGTCAAGAAGGCAAACCAGAAGCGATGTTAGAGAAAATTGCGATGGGTAAATTGGGTAAATTCTACAAAGAAAACACTTTGTTGAACCAAGAATTCGTAAAAGATAACTCAATCACAATTGCTCAATTATTAGAAAAAACTGTAAAAGGCTTGAAAATCACAGCTTTCAAGAGAGTTCAAATCTAATTGATTAGTTGCAAACACGATATAAAAGGCTCTTTCCTAACTATTTGGAAAGAGCTTTTTTTGTGTAATACCTATCGTGCTCACTACATTAATATTTTTTCTAAAAAAAATTCAACAATTTGTTTGTTTTTTCAAAATCCGAATTATACATTTATATCATACTTCCCATTAAGTAATACCTTATAATCTACCATTAAAGCAATATAGCCAAGCTATGTCGCTTCATTCCAAAAAGTAAAAATTATTTTTTATTGTCTAATTGGTTAGCTCTACGCGGGCTACTAAAATTCTACAGCCATGAAAAAAATAATTGCTTTTGGGATGTGTATGCTATTCTGTACAATTTCAAGCGTAAACGCACAATCTTGTAACTGTAGCCGAACAATTTCGGCAAGTGGTGTCTACAACGGACAAACTATGAATGTTCAACCAGGTGAAGTCATCTGTATTCAAGCTGGAAACTATTCACTATTAAGGTTTGTCAATTTCATCGGAACTGCGTCTCAACCTATCATCTTTAAAAACTGCGGTGGACAAGTTACCATTGCTCACAATCAATATTATGGAGCTTTAGACTTTTTAGGTTCTAAATATTTCAAAGTTACTGGAAGTGGAAGTGCTAATATTCCGTACGGTTTTTTAATCGCTGGAACTGGTGCTAATGCTAGTGGCCTTTCAGTCGCCGGTTTAAGTACAAACTGTGAAATCGAACGTGTAGAAGTAAAAAATACTGGCTTCGCAGGTATGCTCATTAAAACCGACCCTAATTGTGACTCTAGCACGTGGAGAAGCAACTTCACTATGACTGATGTTTCGATTCATGACAATTACGTGCATGATACTGGTGGCGAAGGTTTATACGTAGGTAGTAGCTTCTACAATGGAAAAAGCATTACCTGTAATGGTCAAACAATCACTGTATTTCCTCACTTGATAGAGAAATTAAAAATCTACAATAATGTTATTGCTAATACAGGTGCTGACGGGCTTCAATATTCATGTGCTCCTCAAGCAGAGGTTTACAATAATTCTATTAGCAATTATGGCATTGCACCTTTCGAAGCATTTCAAAATAATGGTATCCAACTAGGAGCTGTAAGTGGTAAATTCTACGGTAATAAAATCAAATCTGGTACTGGTAATGGTATCCAAATTACACAACCGATAGGTGATATATCAGTATATAATAATGTAGTTGAAAGTGCTGGTCAAAGTGCTTTATTCAGTGATGATCGTAGTTCAACTAATAATATATTGATTACGAATAATACCTTCGTAAAATCTCCAATCGAACTTTTAAAAATTTATGGTAATACAAGTACAAAAAAGATATACAACAACATTTTAGCAGAATCAGCTACCAATGTATATGTAACATACGGACTTGGTGCAACTGCTGATGAAAAAAATAATTTGAAAGTAAGTAGCACTGCTAATGTAGACTTTGTAAGCTCAACTGATTTCCATCTTAAAATCAATTCACCTGCGGTAAATACGGGAATAAACCCTCAATTTAGTAGCCTTTCAACTGATATTGAAGGAAATCAAAGACCTAGTGGTGGTTTCTACGACATGGGAGCTTATGAATCAATGGTAAATCCACCAATCTTAGCTCCTATTAGCGATAAAAATTTATCTGCAAATACTGCATTATCATTCAATATTTCGGCATCTGACCCAGATGGAGGCACTCCAAGCCTAACAGCATCGAGCCTTCCTTCTTATGCTAAATTCACTGATAATGGTAATGGAACTGGCACATTTACTGCTACTCCGCAATCAACAAATACTACATTTAATGTAACATTTACTGCTTCTGATGCAACTGGTGGTGTAAGTAATCGTACGATTCAAGTTCGCCTTTATGCAAGTTTACCAACTAGCCAGCAAACTATGTATAGAATCAACGCTGGTGGCGAAGGACTTACTGACAACAATGGCATACTTACAGAAGATAGCAACACAAAACCTTCAAGCTATACAAACGTTACGGCTGCTGGAAGCGTAAGTGGTACTAGTAGCGTAACAACTAATCAAACAGGTTTACCTAATCAAGTATTTCAAACTTTCAGACGTGATAGCCAAACTGGTGATGATATGCGTTGGAACTTCCCCGTTTATTACGATGCTGGTTGGTATATGTTAAATCTATATTTTATAGAAAGTGTAAGTTCAGCAAATAGAGTATTCAACATCATCGTTGAAGGAAATAATGTAGCTCCAAACTTTGATATCAAAGCAGCAGCAGGTGTTAGAGTTGCTTTGAAAAAAAGTTACTATATTTATGTAGCTGATGGAGCAATGAATATCCAATTCCAAAGAATTTTAGATAACCCACTTGTTTCAGCTATAGAAGTGGTTTCATTGGGAACAGGTACTCCTCCAAATGCTCGTGTAAGAACTTCAAATCAGTCTAATAATGATGATTTCCAAGAATACTACGAAATTGCAAGCAACAATTATTCTAACGAGGTTGCTGAAGTTACAGAAAACCCTGTGGAAATAGTGACTTATCCTAACCCTGTTCAAGATGTACTTTACTTAAATACTAATAATACCACAGAACCTCTTAAAGTTACTTTAATCAACATGAGAGGAAACATCTTGTGGGAAGGTACTTTAAACGATGGAAATACCCAAAATAGTATTCCTTTCGCACAATACACTGCCGGTACTTATGATGTTGTTGTAAATAATGACCAAAAACGCTGGGTTAATAAAATCGTAAAATTATAAATATAATTAAATATCTATTTCTACAGCTCCTTTTTCTTCAATGAGAAAGGAGTTTTATTTTTCATAATTCCCTATAAAAGTATTCGATAGCTCAGCAATGTTCATTTTCTATGGAACTTCTATCAACTGTCTCCAATATATCTGTTCTCTGTTTTGAATGATAATTGTTTGATATGGTTACCAAATTCTTTTGTTATTTCTAATACTCCATTTGGCTCAGTAACAACTCTAAATGGAATAAATTTTAATGTTTTGTCAAGACCGTTAAGAATTGAAACACTAAATTTAGGTGATTCAATTGTAGCATCTGAACTTTGTGGGTTTAACGAGATTTCTTCAGCTTTATAAAAGCAGAAGTTTAAAACTAAAATAGTACATATAAATATGAATATATTTTCCATTTTAAAAATTCGTTTAACTATTAAATACTATATCAATACTAATGCCAAAAATATAATATACTGATAATCAACATTTTAGTTTTTGCCATACCACTAATTTGTTCCATATTTTGGAAATATTTTGTAATTTTGGAATTTACGAACAAAATTTACCTTTGCTTCGTTAAACAAATTGATAAAAAAGAAGCTTGAAAAGCTGCTTAACAATCATTCAACTGCATTAGAAGAAAGAAAGAGATTTATAATATCAAAAAAAATCATTTAAAATTTCCGTTCAAATTCCACAGCAAAGGACCTCGATTATGTTCTTAAATTTATGAGGGCATTTGATATAAATAAAGGATAAATAATTTCATTAAAACCAATGAATAGTTTAGTTTTTTGAAAATTTGCGGGGCCGCCCAGTCAATTTCGATTCACTCATAATACTTTTGCTCAAAAGTAATCTTAACTCTCTTACCCGCCGAAAGTATTAGATTTATGGTTGTTTGGGGCTTATCCCAAAGAATTGACAACTATCTCGAATATCATTGCCACATTTTTATTGAAATTTTACTATTGGGTTTGCTTCTTGATAAAAATATTCCCATCAAAAGTGTTTTTTACCTAAAAACATTTCTGACTCTATTGTTGTTAAAAGGTATAGGTTTATCACAAAGCATTTGGGTTGCCCAACTACTTTTACCATAGAAAAAACTAAAAACCGAATCATATGGAGTATTTAGGAATACAAGCACGAAAAAAAAGTGTCAAGGTACACTCTCCCCTATTGTCTTGGAGTATTGCCCACCCCTTACTTTCTAAACAACTTCAAATCGCTGAAGATATCGAGCAGCTTGCCCAATTAAAAAAGCAATACCAGTGGCAAATAGATTTTGATTTTAGAAATTTATTAATTGAAAATAAATCCTTAGTCATTACCAATCTTTACCAAGAAATTATCTGGGTGAGTAAGAATTTTACCAACCTAACGGGTTATTCAGCAGAAGAAATTGTAGGACATAAGCCATCTATGCTTCAGGGTGAAAAAACCAATGAAAAAAACAGAAAGATCATTCGTGAAAAGCTTACCAAGTTTGAAAATTTCAAATCAAAAGTCTTAAATTATCGAAAGAATGGAGAAGAATATGATTGCCAAATCGAAATATTTCCGATACAAAACCGAGCGGGCGATTTTGTTCATTTTCTAGCTATTGAAAAAGAAATATGTTGATTAATGGAAAAACATGCACCAAGTAGTTGCCCTAGATGTGGAAAAATATTTGTATGTAAAGCCAATAATATACACCAATGCGACTGCCAAAGTATTTCTATGACCTTCGAAGAAAATCAATACATCAGAGAAATGGTCAAACATGATGAAACGTGTTTGTGCTTGGCTTGTTTAAATGAACTTAAAGACGAATTTAAAACCCGAAAGGTGTTTAGCAATCACTTATAAAGCATAATCATCATTTAGTCAACGGTTTTACTTAATTTTGTAAAAGAAAGCACTCGCTTAGTTGATGGCGTGAAAACCTTCAACCTTTTACAAATAATTAATTGGATGAATTTACCCGAAAATTTTATAAGTCAAATGCAACACCTTTTAGGTGTAGAAGAATATCAAGCATTCGCTGAAAGTCTTGAAAAAGAAGCTCCAACAGCCATTAGGCTCAATCCGCACAAACAACTTTCTACCGAAACTTTATTTGGCCAAGAACTTGAGGCTGTCAAATGGAATGCAGATGGCCATTATTTAGCTCAAAGACCAATTTTTACGCTCGATCCTGCTTTCCATGCGGGAGCGTATTATGTGCAAGAAGCTTCTTCAATGTTTGTGGCAGAAGCCATCAAACAAACATTAGATTTAAAACAACCCCTTAAAGTTTTAGACCTTTGTGCCGCACCCGGGGGAAAAACCACGCTTCTAGCTTCTATGCTCAACGAAAATAGCCTATTAGTGGCTAACGAAGTGATTAAAAGTAGAATTGCTCCTCTAAAAGAAAATCTAGAAAAATGGGGTTTTCCAAACTATATTGTAAGTAATCATGACCCAGAAGAATTAATCGACTTGGAAGGGTTTTTCGATTTAGTACTAACCGATGCTCCGTGTTCAGGAGAGGGTCTTTTCAGAAAAGACCCAAAAGCAAGAAACGAATGGTCGGTTGATAGTGTGCAGCTTTGCTCAGCACGTCAAAAACGTATTTTACAAGCAGCAGCTATGCTCGTTGCTCCCAATGGGTACTTATGTTATTCTACTTGTACCTACAACGAAAAAGAAAATCAAGAAAATGCCAAATGGCTTACACAAACGGCTGATTTTGAAGAAGTAAAGCTTAATATACCAGCCGACTGGCAAGTGGTAGAAAAAGGTATGGGTTATCAGTTTTTCCCTCATCGCACGAAAGGCGAAGGTTTTTATTTAGCTGTCTTTAAAAAAACTCAAGGGGCTAAAACCGAAGCCCGAGGTAAAATCAAATTCAATCGTTTACCACAAAGAAAAGTTGAATTATTAAAGAAATGGTTAGAAAAACCAGAAAACTTTGAATTTTACGAAAAGCCCGAAGGTTCGATTGTTGCCATTCCTGCTAAACTCACCAATGAATATGCCACTCTTTTCAGAACTTTACAAAAACGTTCGTCTGGCTTTGAAATTGGACAATTTAAAGGTGAAGACTTTATCCCAAGTCATGATTTGGCCTTAAGCACGGCCATTTCACCAAAACTACCTGCGATAGAGTTATCAAAAGAAGATGCTCTTAAATTCTTAAAAAAAGAGCATATAAATATAGAGAACGCTCAAAACGGTTGGCTATTAACTCGCTATCAAGGTTTAAATTTAGGATTCATAAAAGTAATTGGTGATAGAATGAATAATTATTTGCCCAAAGAATGGCGAATAAGAATGGATATCCCCGAATGATATTCTATCTCATGGAAACTTCATAAATTCATATCAAAATATCATGGTGTGAATTTATGAAAATCATGCTTCTGTAGTCGCTTATTACTTAGGAAGTGCCAAAAACTTAATGCGAAATAGCTTCCATTGAAAAAGTGAAAAACGTAAAATAAAAAGCTTAAAAAACTTGCTTTTACGGTTTATATATTCTATATTTGCTTCGTACTACTTCGCGAGCGATATCATACAATCTCCTTACAAAGTGATGTTAAAAAACATTTCTTAATATCGAAAAGTAAAAATCTTTATTACATTTTTTTTAATTAGTTAAACTGCACGAGCTACAAAAATTTCGCTGCTATGAAAAAAACAATTGCCGTTTGGATAGGTATCCTTTTCTATACAATTTCAAGTGTAAACGCCCAATCTTGTAACTGTAGTCGAACAATTTCGGCCAGCGGCATTTACAATGGCCAAACAATGAATGTTAAACCAGGTGAAGTCATCTGCGTTCAGGCAGGAAACTACTCACTGCTTAGATTTGTCAATTTTATTGGTACTGCTTCTCAACCTATCATCATTAAAAACTGTGGGGGGCAAGTTACTATTGCTCATAATCAGTACTACGGAGCTTTAGACTTCTTAGGTTCTAAATATTTCAAGGTTACTGGAAGTGGAAGTACTGACATCCAGTACGGCTTTTTAATCGCTGGAACTGGAGCTACTGCTAGTGGCCTTTCAATCGCTGGTTTGAGTACAAACTGTGAGGTTGAGCGTGTAGAAGTAAAAAATACTGGTTTCGCAGGTATGCTCATTAAAACCGACCCTAATTGTGACCCTAGCACTTGGAGAAGCAGCTTCACTATGACTGATGTTTCGATTCACGATAATTACGTACATGATACGGGAGGCGAGGGTTTATACATTGGCAATAGTTTCTACAATGTTGAAGTCATCACTTGTAGTGGTCAGAAAAGGACTGTATTCCCCCACTTGATAGAGAAACTCAAAATTTACAACAATACCGTAGTCAATACGGGTGCTGATGGGATTCAGTATGCATGTGCACCTGACGCAGAAGTTTATAATAATTCCGTTAGCAATTATGGTATTTCACCTTTTGAGGCATTCCAAAATAATGGTATGCAATTAGGTTCTGTAAGTGGTAAATTCTACGGTAATAAAATTAAATCTGGCAATGGTAATGGTATTCAGATTGTACAACCTTTAGGTAATCTATCTGTATACAATAATATAGTTGAAAGTGTTGGCCAAAATGCTTTATTTAGCGATGACCGTTTTTCTACGAATAATCTCCTCATTGCTAATAATACCTTCGTAAAATCTGGTCAGGATTTAATGAAAATTTATGGTAGTACAACCAGTAAAAGAATATATAATAATATATTGGCAGAATCAAGCATCAATTCATATATAGTATACGGACTTGGTGCAGCTGCTGATGAGAAAAATAATCTGAAAGTAAATAGTGCAACCAGCGTAGGATTTCTCAGTGATAAAGATTTCCATCTTACTATAAACTCCCCTGCGATAAATGCTGGAATAAATCCTGATTTTATAAGTCTTTCAACTGATATTGAAGGAAATAAAAGACCCAATGGTGGTTTTTATGACCTCGGAGCCTATGAATCAATGGTAAATCCACCAATCTTTACCCCTATAGGTGATAAAAACTTATCGGCAAGTAGCTCATTGAAATTTAATATTTCAGCCTCTGACCCTGATGGTGGAGTGCCAAAGCTAGCCGCTTTAAATATTCCTACTTATGCTAATTTTAAAGATAATGGTAATGGAACTGGTACATTTAGTGCTACTCCACAATCGAGCAACATGACATTCAATGTAACGTTTGCGGCTTCTGATACCACTGGAGGTGTAACTAATCGCACGATTCAAGTTCGCCTTTATGCAAGCATACCTACCGGACAACAAACTATGTATAGAGTCAACGCTGGAGGACCAGCTATTGGTGATAGTAATGGCATACTTACAGAAGATAGCAATGCTAATCCTTCACCGTATACCAATGTTACCGCCGCTGGAAGTACAACTAGCACTAGTAGCGTAACAACCAATAAAACAAGTTTACCTAATCAAGTGTTTCAGACCTTCAGACGTGACAGCCAAACCGGTGATGACATGCGTTGGAATTTCCCTGTGTACTACGATGCGAGTTGGTATATATTAAACCTATATTTTATAGAAAGCATTAGTTCGGCAAATAGGGTATTTAATATCCTTGTTGAAGGTAATAATGTAGCTCCGGGCTTTGATATTAAAGCATTGGTGGGTACTAAAGTTGCGATGAAAAAAAGCTACTACGTTTATGTTTCCGATGGAACACTAAATATTCAATTCCAGAGAATTCTGGATAATCCACTTGTTTCGGCTATAGAAGTTATTTCGTTAGGAACAAGCACTCCTCCTAATATTCGTCAGGATGAGCCTCATGACGATAACTTACCAACATATTATGAAATAGTAACAAATAGTCATCCTAATGACCATGACATTGACCTTAATGCCAACCCTTTAGGAATAGTGGCTTTTCCGAATCCTGTTCAAGATATACTTTATCTAATCACTAGTAGCACTGACCCTCTTAAAGTAACTTTAATCAATATAAGTGGTAATGTTTTGTGGGAAGGTATACTAAACGATGAAAATGCACAAAACAGTATTCCTTTTGGGAAATATGGTGCTGGAATTTATGAAATTATAGTTACCAATGACCATAAACAGTGGGTTGGTAAAATCGTCAAATTCTAATTCCACCATAAATTAGCTTAGGAAAACTCTATTTTTCGTTAAGCATCAAAAGCTCGAAAAATAGAGTTTTTTATTTATATTTAATTGATTTAAAAGGATTTCTCATCAAATCCGAAGAAAAGTTTATTGAAGGATTATAAATTAAAATAAAAATCTTAAAGCATATTTTATAAGCAACTCTTATTTACCAAATAAGTATTTCTAATTCAGAGACACGCTTATTTCTTCAAACTTTATTGAAAATTGTTTTGTTTCATGAATATAATCATCATACAGAAAACCAATGTTCAATAATTTTGTCTATCAAAATCCAGTAAAAATACTTTTCGGCAAAGGTCAGATTGCCCAATTAGGCAAGCAAATTCCAACTGAAGCCAAAATCCTACTCACCTACGGCGGTGGAAGCATTTTCCAAAATGGTGTTTATGAACAAGTAAAAAAAGCTCTCGAAGGCCGAAACGTCGTTGAGTTTGGTGGTATTGAAGCCAATCCTACCTACGAAACCCTCATGCAAGCAGTTGAGCTTGGGCGTCAAGAGCAAATCACATTTTTGTTGGCAGTTGGTGGTGGTTCGGTACTCGATGGCACGAAGTTTATTGCTGCCGCTATTCCTTTTGAGGGAGAAGATGCTTGGCAAATTGTAACTGGAAAGGAAAAATATAAAACAGCCATTCCGTTGGGGGCGGTGCTTACATTACCAGCCACAGGTTCGGAAATGAACTACTATGCAGTAATTAGCAAGAAATCTACGCAAGAAAAGAAAGGAATGGGCGGGCCATTGGTTTATCCTAAATTTTCAATTCTAGACCCGGAAACTACCTATTCATTGCCTCCACGACAAATTGCCAACGGTATTGCTGATGCCTTCACACACGTGATGGAACAGTATATGACCTACCCTGTCGATGCTCAAATCCAAGACCGTTTTGCAGAATCGGTTTTACAAACACTCATTGAGGTTGCCACTAAAACTCTCGAAAATCCTACTGACTACGAAGCTCGTGCCAATTTCATGTGGGCGGCAACGGTAGCACTCAATGGTTGGATTGGATTAGGTGTACCTCAAGATTGGGCAACTCACCAAATTGGACATGAAATTACGGCATTCCATGGGGTTGACCATGCCCGTACACTGGCAGTTGTGCTTCCGCATTTATTAAAATTCAAAGAAGTTGACAAGAGAGCTAAACTCATTCAATATGCCAAAAGAGTTTGGAATTTAAGTGGTACGGATGATGAATTAGTGGCAGGAGCTATTCAGAAAACAGGAGCGTTTTATGAATCATTGGGCTTACCAATCAAAGCTTCTGAATATGGTGTTAATCAAGAAACTATTGCTAAAATTAAGCAAAGATTCATTGAAAGAGGTGTCAATTTTGGCGAAAAAGCCGATATTACCCCTGAAGCTGTTGAACAGATTTTAGCAATGAGTATTGCGTAAGGCGAATTACGATTTAGGAATGTAGACCGGACCGCCCGTGGTGTGATAATGAAAAAACGTGACACATTTTAATAATGTGCCACGTTTTTCGCTTCTAAAGACCATATTATCACTGCACTTTAGCAAAATCAGCAGTTAATTTATTCATTTCTGCATCTGAAACTTCACCCGAAGTTACCACTAAGCGAAAACGCATGGTTGTTGACTGTTTTGGAGCAAGTTTGAAATTAAGTTCTTCTTTACCATTAGAAAACACCTTTTGTCCGAATGGATTTGCAGAGAAAAGCCCATATCCACGTGAGTGCCAGTAGGTTGGATAACCCACATTTTTAGGGTGGTCGATGATAGCTACTGAAATTTTCTCATCGCCAATTTTACCACGAAGGTTCACCCAATCAGAGCGTTTTGCCCAAGTATCTTCACCTTCAATTCCTTCTTTGTTTCGGTAACTTCCCGTAATTCCTGTATTATCAAGCACTGGTACTTTCGTAGCTACACCACTTGCATCAGTAAAGACCTCTGCTTTATTTGATGGGTGCTCAAGCTGGCGAGCTAAGCGGATAGCAAATGCCCCATCTTTCACATCTTTAAAGGTCAGCTCTTTATCAGCCGCCGTTAAAGTAGTAATACGGTCAGTAATGCGTTGTTTATCAGTACCTTGGAAAATATAAGTTGTAGTTTCTTTCAACATTATTTTTCCATCTTTATCCAACCAATCGGCCGTAACTACTAATGAACCTTTATTTGTACCTGATTTTACTGATTTAATACCTGTATGAACGATTGTTCCGTAAACCCCTTTCGGATTAGGAGGTGTATTTGAGTTATTCCAAAAATCATGGCCATTTACATCTTCATAATTAAACCATACTCCTACATGATGAGGGTGGTCGATACGCTCGCCCGGACGTGGGTCCATTGGCCAACCACGCGTAATCAGTGTGCCTTCAGAAGTACGAACAGGATACAAAACTGCTTTTTTTAGCACTTCAGGGCCTGGATAGATGTATGAAGTAAAGGGCTTCCCATCAACCAACACATCCACTTTCTTATTGGCATCATCACGCACTAGTTTTACGGGCTTTGTCTGACCGAAAACTACAGCAGGAACAAGTGAAAAAAGCAAAAAGATTTTTTTCATAAATTTGATTTGGATAGAGTAAAATAATGTAACAAAGTAAATCTACTTTTACTATCTTAACTAACGAAATATTTGCTTTTTCTTATATTTTTTTGACTTTAACTCAGTTGGCAGTGGTTAATGTAGAACTACAAACGATACATGAGACCTACCACGACAGCATTTTCATTATCTATTTCATCAGATGTACGACGGCGGCGGAATATATATCGATAACCTAACTCCGACTCTAAGTGCTTCGTGAAATTATGGTTGAAAGTAACTCCTAATTGATTTTGTTCATATTTCTTAGTAGAATTTGGCGGTGCCCCGAATAAAGCTTCTTGTAGAAACACTAAACTATTTGTTTTAGAAATAGGTTGTCGAAACTGTAATCGCTGTCTGAAACGCCCAGCAGTTCTATCCACAAAAGAGCGGTATTCATACTGTGTACGCCACTGAAAAGTAGATTTATTAAAATTCTTAAAATACTCTATTCCAGGAGTGAATCGCCACTCAACGGTGGGTAATTTTTCAAAATCTACCTCTTTACCCAAAATTTGATAAGCATGCCAACGACTAATAGCTACATTAAATAACAAACTTTTTGTACGATACCCAACGGTGATACGCTGAGCATCTAACAGGGGCTTCGCCAAAAAATTATATTTGGAATAACGAAAATCATTTTGGCGACGATAAGCAACATCACCCGATACTGCCCATTTACCAAATTGCTTACTCACTAGCAATCTTGACCAAACAGAAGCATGATTATACGTTTGGGAAAAGGCCGATAAAGAACAAAAGACTACAAACAAACAAAGTAATGATAACTTGGAAGTTTGAATTTTTAGTTTTAGATATAAATGTTTCACTGAACGTAATTAGCTGATAAACAAGGGTCTTGAAATTTTCGCTACAAAATTATAATAAAAAAATATTAGCCGAGATTAAAATACTTCTAAATCTACCAAACTACTTAGGTTAAAGGTTATAAAACGACAAAGTATCGACATCTGTTGGATTAGTAATTATTCATTTTTTCGAAAATAATTGTACTATTCTTATTAACAATTTGATAATCAGGGGATTGTCTGAACTACATAAGGTTTTCTCATTTTTATTAACTAATTTTGCGGTTTATTACAGAAATATTGTTCTTCGTCATTGTTTATCCGTCGTGCGTTGGGTAAATGCTGACGCCACGAACTAAACAATTACATTTAATGAATAACATCAGAAACATCGCCATCATTGCTCACGTTGACCACGGTAAAACTACATTGGTTGATAAAATCATTCACGCTTCAAAAATTTTCAGAGAAAACCAAGAATTCGGTGATTTGATTCTTGACAATAATGACCTTGAGCGTGAGCGTGGTATCACTATCGTTTCTAAAAACGTATCGGTGAGATACAATGGCGTAAAAATTAACATCATTGACACCCCAGGTCACTCTGACTTCGGTGGTGAAGTGGAACGTGTATTGAAATTAGCCGATGGCGTAATTTTATTAGTTGATGCCTTTGAAGGACCAATGCCACAAACTCGTTTTGTATTAGGTAAAGCTCTTCAGTTAGGGTTGAAACCAATCGTTGTTGTAAATAAAGTTGATAAAGAAAACTGTCGCCCAGACGAAGTTCACGAGCAAGTTTTCGATTTGATGTTTAACCTCGAAGCAACCGAAGACCAACTTGACTTCCCTTGCTTATATGGTTCATCAAAACAAGGTTGGATGAGTACTGACTACAAAAAACCAACAACCGATATCATTCCATTGTTAGATGCTATCATTGAGCACATTCCAGCATCTCCAGTAGTAGAAGGTTCGGCTCAATTACAAATTACTTCACTTGATTATTCTTCGTTTGTGGGTCGTATTGCCATTGGTCGTGTAGCAAGAGGTGTTTTGAAAGAGGGTATGCAAGTAGCTCTTTGCAAAGCTGATGGCTCAATCAAAAGAAACAAAATCAAAGAATTACAAGTATTTGAAGGTCTTGGAAAAGTAAAAGTTACAGAAGTAGCTTCAGGCGAAATTTGTGCGATTACAGGTATCGAAGATTTCGAAATCGGTGATACAATCGCTGATATGGAAAATCCAGAGGCTTTGCCACGTATTGCAATCGACGAGCCGACAATGAACATGTTGTTTACGATTAACAACTCTCCTTTCTTCGGAAAAGAAGGTAAATTCGTAACATCACGCCACCTCCGCGACCGTTTGATGAAAGAAACTGAGAAAAACCTTGCTTTGAGAGTTCAATCGGGCGATACTGAAGATAAATTCTTAGTATTTGGTCGTGGTATTCTTCACTTATCAGTTCTTATCGAAACCATGCGTCGTGAAGGATATGAGCTTCAAGTTGGTCAACCACAAGTATTATACAAAGAAGGCGAAAACGGTGAGCGTTTAGAGCCAATCGAAACTTTGGTCGTTGACGTTCCAGAAGAAACCGCTGGTAAAGTTATCGAATTAGCTACGCAACGTAAAGGTGAATTGTTGATTATGGAGCCAAAAGGCGACTTACAACACCTTGAGTTCAATATTCCATCACGTGGTTTGATTGGTTTGCGTTCGAGTGTATTGACAGCTACTTTTGGAGAAGCCATCATGAACCACCGTTTCAAATCGTATGAGCCATTCAAAGGAGCAATTCCTGGTCGTGTAAATGGTTCATTGATTGCTAGCGGTAACGGTCCAGCAACTCCTTATTCAATTGATAAATTACAAGATAGAGGAGCGTTCTTTATCGATCCAGGTGAAGAGGTTTACATGGGTATGGTAATTGGTGAGCATAACCGTCAAAACGACATCGTTGTGAACGTACAAACTGCGAAACAATTAACCAACATGCGTGCATCTGGTTCAGATACGAACGTTAAGATTGCTCCAAAAATCAACTTCTCGTTGGAAGATGCCATGGAGTATATCCAAAAAGATGAATACTTAGAAATCACGCCAAAATCAATTCGTATGCGTAAGATTTATCTTGACGAAAACGAGCGTAAACGTGCAGAAAGTAAAGGTACTTTCGCAATGGCGTAATTATCAATAGAGTCTGTACCGTGGGTCTGACTCATTTTCTAAAAGCCTTGCTAGTCGGAAGATTATCAAGGCTTTTTTTGTGTAAAAAATTTGCACAAAGTTTTCGATTATGTGTATGTTTGTATAAAACTCAAGACAAACATGGTAGAAATAGCGAATACCTCCGAAACACTCACCCAATTAATACATGGTTTGGGTTATTCGAGTATATTAGACTTCGCACGAGAGCAAGCCAAAGGAATTATTCAACAAAAAATAGCTTACTACAAAAGTCGAGTTGATTATTTTGAGCAAAAATATGGAATGAATTTCGAGATTTTTTGTCAAAATTTTGAGCAAATCAAACAACATACCGTATTTGAAAAAGAAGATGATAGTATTACGTGGGAAAGTTCGATTGATGCTGTAAATGCTTATCAACAAGACCTTTTAGCCTTGAATCAATGATGGAGGAAATATTGGAAAAATACCAATCTATCATTCAGTCGCAACGAGTTTTATTAAACCGAAAAGACAATCAAATTTCTGAGTTTAAAGCAAGAGTTATCCTAAAAGATGGCTCTATTTTAGAATTTCCAGTTCCCCCAGAGTCTCCCGAAGGCACGTAGGGGACTCTGGGGGGCGAGGGGCTCAGGCAAACCAAATTAGTAAATAGAAGAAAAAAAACATAGAACTCATGGCAGTAAAAGTAAGGCAGAGCCAACGAGCAACAATCTATTTTATAACATTTACTTGTCATAAGTGGTTGCCGCTTTTTGAAGAAACAAAACTATATGATAATATTTACTGTTGGTTCAAAATCTTACAAGAGCAAGGTATAAAAACAGTAGGCTATGTACTCATGCCCAATCATTTGCATTGTATGCTTTATTTACCCAAAGAAGCACCCGAACTTTATAAAATTATCAGTAATGCTAAGCGATTCATGGCGTATGAAATAGTCAAAAGATTAGAGCATGCAGGCAATACAACATTATTGACAAAATTAGAAGAAGGTGTAAAAGTCAAAGAAGGGAAAAAGGGGAAGTTACATCAAGTATTTAAAGAAAGTTATGACGCAAAAGAGTGTTTTAATCAAAATTTTATCATTCAAAAATTAGATTATATGCACAAAAATCCAGTTAGTGGTAAATGGTATTTAGCAAGTGATTATTTACAATATAAACATTCATCAGCAAGATTTTATGATTTGAATGAAATAAATGAACTTGTATTTTTAACCCATTATCAAGATGTCTAAGTAGGACAGACCAATGCCCTCAGAGTCCCGTGAAAAACGGAGACTCTGAGGGAACGAACGTTCCCACACCATAAACACGCAGGGAATGAAGATAAAATCGAAGAATCAGAAGAAATGACTTTAGAGAAAGTACTGAATTTTATTAGTGACTCTTTCTAAATCTCAAAAACACAAAAGCCTTGATAGTCGAATGATTATCAAGGCTTTTTTTGTGTAGTTTGAAAATCGTATCTTTGCCATTATGATTCAAAAACCTATCCTCATACTAAAATTCGGAACGGCTTCGATTACTCAAAAAAACGGAGAACCTGACGAAACCATCATTGCCGATATTGCTCGCCAAGTAGCCATTCTTCACACTGACTATCAGATAGTTATGGTGTCTTCTGGTGCAGTAGGTGCTGGAAAGCATTTTATCAAAAATTATTCGGGCGAAATTGCCGAGCGTAAAGCAGCGGCTGCCATCGGAAACCCGCTTTTGTTGAATATTTACTCGAAATACTTCTCACAATACGGCATTCAGATTGCCCAAAGCTTGTGCGAACGTCAACATTTTGGCAACCGTGAGCAGTTTTTGCAGTTGAAAGAAACTTACCAAGAATTGTGGGAAAACGATATTATTCCGATTGCCAACGAAAACGACGTAGTGAGTAACCGTGAGTTAAAATTTTCGGATAACGACGAATTGGCGACATTAATCGCCACAGGTTTCGGAGCAGAAACACTGATGATTTGTACTTCGGTTGGTGGACTTCTTGACAAAGGCAAAAACATCATTCGCAAAATAGAAAATATTGATAATCAGATTCTTGGCTTAGTTGATAATAGTAAATCGGCACTTGGTTCGGGCGGCATGGCCTCAAAGCTCACGTTTACGAAGCTCGCTACTCGCATGGGAATCAGAGTTATTATTTTCGGAATGAAAGAGCAAGATGGCATCTTGAAAGCTATCAAAGGCGATGCAGGAAGCGAGTTTACGGCACAAGAAGTAAATCTTTCATCAAGAAACAAATGGTTGGCCAGTGGAAGCGTTACGGTAGGAACTTTACAGATTGATGCAGGAGCAGCCAAAGCAATTCAAAAACGCAGTAGTTTGTTGGCCGTTGGTATAAGAAAAGTAAAAGGTGATTTTGAAATGGGAGAGGTTGTAGAAATTGTTGATAATCACGGCGAAATGCTGGCAGTTGCCCGCACAAAGGTTTCTTCGGTTGAGTTAGCCGAAAACCTCAAAACCATCAATTATGAAGTAGCAAATGCCAACGATATTGTATTGATTTGAGGCGAGTAATAAATTATATCCTAACCAAAACACAAAATGTACTTCCTCTATTTAGGAATTGCCGTTTTAGCTTTCATTTTCAATATTTTGATTGTGACCAGTAGTACAGCGGGCAGAAAAGTAGGCATTGCTCCTGTTATACAATTGGTTTTTATAATTCCGATTTTTATTAGTTGTTCGCTTATTTTTTATTTTACCAAAAACACCAGTCTGGGGCAGAACTACCAACATTTATATATTTTGTTACCATTCTTACTGGAAATCACCTACTTTGGTTTTACCAAAGACCTTTTTGGTATTTTCAAAGCAGATGGCTTCGTAATTCGCTCTTATGTTTTATCAATCGGATTAGCCACGATTGCTGCCTTTTTTCTCAATTGGTTATTCGTAAATATCTTCTAAAATGACACCTCAAAAACGCCAACAGATGATTCATCAAATACTTGAAAATCTTTCTGCTCAAGTACCTACATACAAAAGTAGCCAAGCTGATTGGGAAATTTGTGAAGGAAATGTAGCAGTTTGTATTATTGACCATGAAGGGAATATTTATGGAAAAATTTGGGGCGATGATAAATTAAAAGGCCGACGATACTACGATGTTGCTTATAGAAAAGCCTCCCAAGTTTGGATAACAGGCTACAAAACAGGTGAATTTGAACGTTTGATTTTCACCGATAAACTTAATTATCGAGATTTTGGCATTCCACTACCCGAGCTCATGGGTTGGGAAGGTGGCCAAACAATTCAATTAGATGATGAAACTATTATCTCATGTGGTTTTAGTGGCTTTAAAGGGGCAACCGACTTAGCAATTGTAAAAAAAGCCGCAGAAGCGGCTTTGCAACAAGTCTAAAGATACTTGGGAAAAGCTATTTTTCTTTTCCCCAAATTTCATTTACGGGGTCGCCTTTAGAGCTTTTACCCGAATGGTACCATTTATCTGCTTCTACCTTAGCATCAAAAGTCAGTGACGCCCCTACCCGACTGTTATCTCTTGAAAAAAACTCAAGTGTTTCGGTATATTTTCCATCTTTGAGGGTGTATGTTCCTCCGCCTGTGCCGAAAAATTCCTTAGTTTCGGGGTTAATTGCAAACCATTGAAACCTCGTACCTGAGCAAATTTTCAATGTTTTTCTGGCCGTACGCTTCATTTCAGTCATTTGTCCATCTTGCCCTACACGAGCCGTAATTCGCCAATTACCCGAAAGAGCATCATTGCCAGTATCAATTCGTTTCCAAGTAGCTTTTGCCTGATTTTCAAGGGTAAACTCGTTGTCTTTTCTTGTAAATTTATAACTAACTTTCGTCCCAACGCTCTCAGGATTTTTGTCGTTAAATTCGAGTGTTAAAGTAAACCCTGATTCATTTATTTCATAAGTCCCCCCGTAGGTACGGATATAAAGATTTTTCTCAAAAATGGCTATTGAAAGGTAATTCTCAGTTGCAATCATTACTGCTCTTTCGGTAGAACCACTGCTTTCTGGCTGCATTTCCCATGCCCCACGAAGTGTTCCTGCTAAACTTTCAAAGACCAAAGCTAAAGCAAAAAAGAAAGTTATAATCGTTGTTTTCATATTTTTAGAATTTTAGGTTGAATCTCATTTTCAAGGTCGGCAAGGCTTTGAACTTTGCCGACCTTCTAGAGTGTTATCTATTTTTCAAAGCCTTTACTCCCCAAGCTCCCAAGGCACTTAAAACAGTAAGAAGGGTTATTCCTGCAAAAAACCATTTAATTAAGCCATTGTTTGAGGCAAATGCGGCCCAGAAATCAACTCTTTCTGGAAAAGCCCGCAGCATTTGAATGATTCCCGTATTTTCAAGCAAATCAAAGGTCAAGCCTCCAATAGGAATGACATTAAAAAAAGCCAAACGTTGCTTTTCCCATCCATTTTTCTTGAATAAAAAGCTAATGAGCATAATAAAAGAAAGCGTATAAATAATCGGATAAACAACATCAATCAGCGATTCTACCAATAGATAAACTGCTCGCCCATGCTCTCCATAACTTTCAATAATTTGATAACCACGCTCGGCACTAAAGCCAAAACTTAAATCCATTAAACCTCGATTCAATTCGGGGTCGAATTGCTTCTGAAAATAAGGCAAAATAGCTCCCGAAAAGGCAAATTGAAGGGCTAATAAACCTAAAACTAAATAGCCATTCGTACGGGCATAAAAGAAATCGGATAGTTTTTTCATGGTTTCTACTAAGGTTGGTTCTTGAAAAGATTGAATCGAATTTACCGCTTTATTTGAAGCTACATCTGTCAATGATTACAAAACTAATAATTTTGACTTAAAATACTAATTATCAAGTTTTTGAAAAGAAATTCCCATTCATCAATAAAGTGTTTTGACAAGAACATTTTAGGTGATAATTTCGAGACAAATTTTAAGATTCTAAGATTTATGAAAATCGTTTTCCTTGATGCCTATACCCTAAATCCGCTCAATGATTTAGACCTTTCAGTGCTAAACACACTCGGAGATATTACACTTTTTGACCGCACACCAATCGACCAAATTGTTGAGCGGGCTAAAGATGCCGAAATTATTCTCACCAATAAATGCCCACTTAGTGCTCAGACTATCAAGCAATTACCAAACTTGAAGTACATTGGTGTAACAGCTACTGGCTATAACATCATTGATATTGAAGCAGCCAAATCACAGGGCATTATGGTAGCCAATGTACGTGGTTATAGCTCGGCAGCAGTAGCTCAATTGGTATTTTCTCTGATTTTAGGCTTTACGAACCGAGTGGCCGAACACGCCGAGCATATTGATAAAACATGGCCTTCTGCAGCCGATTGGTGCTTTTATCATTATCCATTGGTGGAGTTAGAGGGGAAAACTTTGGGTATCATCGGTTTGGGTGATATTGGCAAGAAAGTAGCCAACATTGGCTTAGGATTTGGCATGAAAGTTTTGGCAAATAAGCGAGATTTGAGTTCGGGTGGAATGACAGGCGTGGAGCTATGTACTCAAGAAAAAATTCTACAAGAGAGCGATTATATTTCTTTACATTGCCCATTAACTCCTGTAAATCAGAATCTTATTAATAAGCAAACACTGGACTTAATGAAGCCATCGGCCATTTTGATAAATACTTCAAGAGGTGGATTGATTCATGAACAAGATTTGGCTGACGCCCTCAACAATGGTCGTATTGCTGGTGCAGGGCTTGATGTGCTCTCTGCCGAACCACCCGCTGCATCAAATCCATTATTAACGGCAAAAAATACGATAATCACGCCACATATTGCTTGGGCGGGTGTAAACGCACGCAAAGATTTACTGAAAGGTGTGGTTGAAAATATAGTCGATTTTCAGCGAGGAAAGACACCAAAAGGCAAGATTTAGTGCAATTTGTTCGTACCTTTGCCTTCTAAAACCTAATGACAACAAACTACATTTTTTAAAATCCTTTATGAAAAAACTATACTTTACCATAGGAGTAATCCTATTGGGAATAAATCTATTATTTGCCCAAGAATCAAAAAACAGAGATGAAGAAAAATATACCATACGCATCAAGAAAGCTAAGGAGGCTCTAAAATTAGATGGTGTATTAGATGAAGGCTCATGGAATACAGCCGAAATTGCTAAAAACTTCTTTCTGAATCGTCCTTACGATTCATCTTTTGCCAAACTCCAAACCGAGGTTAAGGTATTATTCGACGATAACTTTATATACGTTGGAGCGATTTGTTATGAACCCCGCAGTATGTACACCGTTGCCTCTCTAAAACGTGACTTCGAAGGTGGTACTAGTGATGTTTTTACAGTAAATTTCGATACTTTCAAAGATAAACTTAATGGTTTTCAGTTTGCTATTAACCCTTATGGCGTACAACGTGAAGGCTTGATTTTTAATGGAGAAGAAACTTCTAATTTTTGGGATAATAAATGGTATTCGCATGTAAAGCAACACGATGATTTTTGGGTGGTTGAAATGGCAATTCCATTTAAAACACTTCGCTATAAGGTAGTGGAAGGACAAAATTCATGGCGAGTAAACTTTGGTAGAAATGTATTAAAAGCCAACGAGGTATCTACTTGGGGACCCGTTCCAAGAAATTTTCGCCCTGCCAACTTGGCTTTCGCTGGTAATCTGATTTGGGACGAAAATCCACCAAAACCCGGAGCAAATGTTTCACTAATTCCTTTCGTTTCGTTTTCTTCTCAAAAAGATTTTCCACGAAATGAATCTGACCTAAAGGCCTTGCCAACTACTTCGAGTACGCCTGCGGGTGTGGGGTTAGATGCAAAAATTGCCGTAACCCCTTCGCTCAATCTAGACTTGACCGTAAATCCTGATTTTTCTCAAGTAGAGGTAGATAAACAAGTAACCAATTTGAGTCGCTTTGAATTGTTTTTCCCAGAAAGAAGACAATTTTTTCTAGAAAACAATGACCTTTTTGGCACTTTTGGTTTCCCTGATACACGTCCTTTTTTCTCACGTCGTATCGGTATTACGCGTAATCCAAATACGGGTTTGACCCAACGAGTACCTATCTTGGCGGGGGCAAGATTAAGCGGGAAACTCAACGATAATTGGAGAATTGGCTTGATGAATATGCAAACCAGAAAAGTAAATTTCGGAGAAGATAAATATCTTCCTGCGGCCAATTATTCGGTTGCCGTTGTACAACGAAAATTGCTTAATCGCTCTACTTTGGGGGGTATTTTTGTCAATAAAGAAAATGATTTCAGTAATCTAACAAGTGAGCAAACATCTGGTTATCGAAAATTCAACCGTGTAGGAGGTTTAGAATTTAATTTCTATTCAAAAGATAGTCGTTTTGAATCTGAAAGCTATTATCATCAATCTTTTTCACCCGAAAACAATAAAGATGCTGGTAGTTTAGCTCATTTTATGGGCTACCACCACCCACACATCGACCTTAATTTAGGTGTACAACGAATCGGACAAAATTATCGTGCCGACGTAGGTTTTGTGCCACGTACGGGTATCTGGCAGATTTATCGCCCAGCCAATATCATTCTTAACCCAAAATCGAAGAAAGTGGTTAAATATATCAATGCTTACGGAATTGGTACAGAAGGAAGCGATGTTTTTGATTTAACAGGAAAACGTTTAGATGGCGAAACCAATGTGTTTTTATTTGCTAATAATGCGGCCGGTTCAGAGGTGTACTTAGCCAAAGGATGGAGTTTTACGCATTTATTTGCCACTTTCGACCCTACCAATGCAAGTAATAATCCAAATCCAGATAATTTTAAGAATGTAGCAGAATTGCCAATTGGTGATTATCGCTCAAATTTTATCAGCTTTGGTTATACAAGTAGTAAAAGAAACAACCTAAATGGCTCTTTTAGCTACACTAAAGGTGATTACTTCACGAATAAAGCCCAAGGTGTAAAAGGTACTGGTTTGTTTTTAGAGGGTAGTCTTGGTTATCGTTACCAGCCTTATGGGGTCTTTGGAGTAGATTTTAACTACACTCAAATTGATATGTCAAAGCCTTATAATAGCGTAAAATACTGGCTTGTAGGCCCACGTGCTGAGCTCTCTTTCTCGAAAAGTGTATTTTTCAGCACATTTTTCCAGTATAATACGCAAACCAATAATACCAATATTAACTCACGATTACAATGGCGTTTCCGCCCTGTATCTGATTTCTTCTTAGTATATACTGATAATTATTTCGCTGAAAATATCCCTAATTATTATATTAAAGCATGGACACCTAAAAATCGTGCCTTAATTTTCAAAATGACATACTGGTTGAATGTGTAGTAATAGTTTATAGAAAGTACTCAAAATATTTACTATTTGGGTACTTTCTTCAAAACACTAAATAAATTAAGCAAACTACAATCAAGCTTACAATACCTTGCAGACCCGAAAGTAGTGTATGTGTACGATAAGCATCTCGTTGATTGATTCCTGTAAATTGTGAAACTACCCAAAACCAAGCATCATTAGCGTGCGATACCGTCATGGCTCCACTGCCTACTGCCATTACTAAAAGGGTAAGTTCGAATGGTGATGCAAAACCTACGGATGTAGCTAATGGAGCTAAAATTCCAGAAGTAAGTACCATTGAAGTAGTAGTTGACCCCTGAGCTGTTTTGAAAAATGCCCCTACTAAAAAAGCTATCACTAAAAACATCACGCCTGTTGTCTGATTGGCTAATAACCAAGTGCTAATCATGTCTTTTAAAGCTGTTTCTTTCAAAATTGCCCCAAAAGCTCCACCTGCTCCTACTAACACGAGCGTAGTGCCACAATGCTCAATTCCGCTCTTAAAACAAGCTAATAATTTATCGGCAGGTTTTTCAGGGAAAAGTGTGTATGAAAAAGCAATAGCCAGCAAAAACGAAACCAAAGGACTTCCTAAGAAACCCAGCCAATGCAATACTTCGTCGCTGAAAAAATGCGTAATCTTAGCGAAAGAAGCGATTGTTATGAGCAAAATCGGCAATAAGATAGGCATAAATGCTTTCCAGGCAGGTAAATTACTTTGCGTATCAGCGATGGAAGTATCCCATTCGTCATCTTCAATGATTTCGATGTTATTGGCATATTTTTGAGCAAACCACGTAGAAACAAACAAACTTGGAATAGCAACTACCAAGCCCAATAAAATAACTAAGCCAATAGAATCAGTTAAGTTTAAATTACCAGCAGCCGAAAGTGGCCCCGGTGTAGGTGGTACAAGTGTATGTGTGGCAAAAAGTCCACCAGACAATGCGATGGCAATCGTACCAAGTGGACGATTTACCATTTTTGCCACAATTTTATTGAGTTTTGCTAAAATAATAAAGCCCGAATCGCAAAAGACGGGTATTCCTACAATAGCTCCAATGACCGACATCGCAAAAGCAGGATATTTCTCTCCAAAAATTTTCAAAATCACATCTGCGACTTTAATTGCTGCTCCCGATTTATCTAAAATTGCTCCAATCACACAACCCAAAATAACCATCAAGCCAATTTTTGACATTAATTCCCCAAAACCTTTGCCAATGGTTTCGGCCAATTTATCAATCGGTAAACCTGCATAGATACCCACCGATAAAGCAGCCAACAATAAACCAGCCAAAGGGTGCAATTTGAACCAAGTAGAAGAAATAACAATAAAAGCTATCGCCAAGAATACAACGAGGATTATCATAGGGTTGATGTTAGAATGTATAAATAAGTTGATTTTTAGTTTCTAACTTTCATACATTTAGATATTAATTTCCAATTTTTGTTTGTGTGTAATATTCGATGATTGAATATGCTCTTCGGTGGTTGAGCGTAGCCGAAACCATCGAATTTTTCTTGGTGGGTAGCTTCGACTTCACTAAGCTACCAATATGATTCTACATGCATTTAACAATTAGTTTTATTTCTTTGATAAATGCTCTTAGTCAACTATTTTCATGTTCTATTTTTGAGTTTATATAATCTCAAAATATCGCTTTAGCTCAAAATCGGTTACCACTTTGGCGTATTGCCTCCATTCCCATTCACGGGTTTGCGTAAAGTGATGCACAAAAGCATCGCCAAATAATTCTTTTGCAACTGCCGAATTTTTCATAGCTTGTGTAGCTTCATACAAATTGCTTGGTAATACGCCATTACTCAAATCTTTGTAACCATTACCAACAGTAGCAGGTTGCTCAAGCTTGAGATTATTCCGAATTCCGTAAAGGCCAGCTGCCAAACAAGCGGCCAAAGCCAAATATGGATTAGTGTCTGAGCCAACCACGCGGGTTTCTAATCGGCATGATTTCTTACCTAATGGAAGGGCACGCAATGCGACAGTTCGATTATCAACTGCCCATGTAAGCGTTGTTGGAGCCCAAGCACCTTCTACCAAACGCTTATAACTATTAATTGTTGGAGCAACCATAGGTAAAATATGGGGTAAACAATACAATTGTCCAGCCATATAACTTTGCATCAACGAACTAATATGATTTGGAGCACTTTCATCATAAAAAAGGTTCGTTTTCTCACTCGAATCCCATAAACTTTGGTGTACGTGACCACTACAACCAGGCAGATTTTCGTTGATTTTTGCCATAAATGTGGCCATAATGCCCAATTTGTTGGCAATTTCTTTAACTGAAGTTTTGAATAAAATCGCTCGGTCGGCTGCTGAAAGAATATCTGAATAAGTGATAGCTGCTTCATAAACACCAGGGCCTGTTTCGGTATGAAGGCCTTCGAGTGGCACATTAAATTGTGTCAATTGTTCAAAAATATTGGTCATAAAATCATTACGAAGACTACTTCTCAGCAATGAATAACCAAACATTCCCGGTGTAATGGGTTGAAGATTCTGAAATCCTTTTTCATGAACAGACGCAGGTGTTTCTTCAAAATTAAACCATTCAAATTCTTGCGAAAAGAAAGGTCTATAACCCGCAGCTTCGGTATCTTGAATAACCTTTTTCAAGATATTTCTAGGGCATACCTCGGCCGCGTCCTCAATAAAATCAGCCAAGAAAAAAGGAATATCATTTTCCCAAGGGATTTTTCGAAATGTACTTAAATCTAGCTTAGCTTTAGCATCTGGATAACCTGAATGCCACCCCGTAAACGAGGCATTATCGTAGCAAACATCGGCCATATCCCAGCCAAAAACAACATCACAAAAACCTAAATCGCCTTCCAACAACGACATGAATTTTTGCTTACTAATGTATTTTCCACGTAAAACTCCATCAATATCAGCGATAGCTAATTTAACTTTCCCCGAAGGATGATTATTTACGTAATCTATGATTTCTTGTTGAGTCATTTTGATTGAAGATTTACGAAATACAAATCACGATTGATAGGATAAAACTTAAATTTATAAATCCAAAATCGTCATTCATAAATCAAATTAATGCACGGGTTTATCAGGAGCGGGAGCCGAGGCATGGTAACCCAAATCTCGAATCATGATGGCGTACTTTTCCATCAATTCAAGCACTTTTGCTCTACTTTCTGAGCGAACGATAAGTCCAATATGGTATTCCTCATTCATTTTCCAGACAATTTCTGGGTCATTAAATGGCGTGTAATCTGGGTGTTCATACGAAGAAAGAGAAATGATAATACCAGAATAATAATCTTCAACTTTAGGTAGTTCATAAGTGTCCCCCGTAGCTATCATGGTTTCTATTTTAGCCCACTCTTTCCAGAGATTTATACCCGATGAATATTCTACCATTTCGGCCAAATTGGCTCCCCCCACGCGTGAAGCAGTTTCTAGGAAATAAAACTGCCCATCTTCGTAGCATTTTATCATTTCGGTATGTGATGCACTTGACCTCATACCAAACGCACGCATAACATCTTCGTTTACCTTTTTAAGAAGCTTGGCATCTTCAGAACCATGTTCAACAGTCACTGAACGAAAAACACCACCCCCATGGGCTACCTCAAATGGGGTATTCAGATATTGGTTACATCTCGTAAAAATCACTTTTCCATTAATTGTGAGAGAATCTACGTGATAAACATCGCCCGGTTTGAATTGTTCAATAAGAAAATTATGACGCTCTTCACCCAAAGCATGAATGGTATCCCATGCTTCTTGAAAACTATGAACTTTCTTTATACCCGCTGCCGAAGCTTCTGAACGAGGTTTGATAACCCACGGTGCAGGAGTACGTTGTAGGTACTCGGTAATATCAATATCGTGGAAAAGTGGACTGAATGGGGGCACTGCAATACCCAAATCTTGAGCCTGTACACGCATTGCGAGTTTATCTCTAAAATAACGGGCAGTAGTTTGCCCCATCCCCGGAATACGGAAATGCTCACGCACTAAGGCGGCTTTTTCGACATCAAAATCATCTAGAGCTACTACTCTATCAATTTTTACAGTACGCATCAGGTTAGCTAATCCTGTTAATATTTTGTGATAAGTATCAAAGTTGTTATCGACATTATCTAGGTAAAACACTTCATCTATCGACTCCCATGGCCAAGGTTTATCTTTCAATTTTTGGTTAGTTAGCAAAAAAACTTTATTTCCTTCTGCTTTACATGATTTCAAAAATTCGACACCTTTAAAATAAGTACATATACAAAGAAAATTCATAGGATAGAGTCTTACTTGATGGTTAAATATGGTTTGATACTCAAATATAGAAATTTGGCTTTTATAATCAATATTTCTTCAAACAAAAAGCCCTACTCTCTTTTCAGCAGAATAGGGCTTTTGTGTCAAAAATTAAACTCTACAATAAAATAAACTCAAAACAAATTTTAGGCTATAAAGTATGTGCTTTTATACTTTCTCTAAGACAATGTAGATACGAAAATACTTGGAGTTAGGTTGCGGAAGAGCAGAAATTAAACAAAAAGCCTCCTGACGTTTGTCAAGAGGCTTTTAGATTCAAATAATCTTTATAGAAAATTAAGATTTTTTCTTTGCTTTTGGAGCTGAAGCTGGTGCTGAAGCAGGTGCCGAAGCAGGAGCCGAAGTGACCTCACCCTTAATTGTAAGAATTACTGATGAATTTTCAGCATTGCTTGATACAGTAATTGTTTTTGTAAATGCACCTGGACGACCAGAAGTGTTATAACCAACTTTTATTACACTTTTTCCACCTGGCATAATTGGGTCTTTAGAGTACTCAGGAGTTGTACATCCACAAGATGCTTGTGCGTTTGAGATAACTACTGGAGCAGTACCAGTATTTGTTACTTCAAAATTGTAAGTTGCTAATGGACCTTCAGTAATTTTACCGAAATCATGTACTTCTTTATTAAATTTTAAAACACCTTGAGCATTTGATGCTGCTACAAAAGCAAATACTACTGCAATCGTTAAAAATAATTTTTTCATTGATTTAATTGATTTTAAGTTTTGAAATACAATTTTTATTTTAGTCAAGCATATTTATTAATACAAATAAACAATATTAGATTATACAAGACAAATTTTTAACAATCCATTAACAATTGCTAAATCGTAAAGAAAGCCTAGGTATTAAAAAAACAAAGAGCAGTCAACTGACTGCCCTTGTAAACTAAATTAAATTTATTTGTTCGTATGTCACTTTAATTTTCAATGCAAATACCACAACTAACTCCTTAAGATTACAAAAGGTTTAAATTTTTAAAGTGATATCGCTTTATTAAATCGTACAATTCACGATTTTTTGCACTATTGTCCAATAACTGAAAATGTTTATCATCATACAAGTTTGTTCCTAAAAAATCTACAAAGTTTTCATCTATCAAGGTTAAAGCAACTTTTTTAGTAGTTAAACCGTAGTAACCCAATAATGAAAGTATATTCACCTGCATTAAACATCCTAAATGATTAAGACGTCTATAAAATCTTGGTGAGTTATGTAAATACTGATATCGCTCAGGTTGAGATAGAATGGGTTGATATCCTTTCATTTGTAGATTAAAAATTATTTCTTCAAAATTACTGGGTGCGGGAACAGCATGTGCCATTGATATTAAGACATATCTTTTATCCCCAAAGCTTAGAATATCATTTGAATTTAATAATTTTTCAAATTCAGAATCCCAATAATATTCAGCAGCAGCTTCAATACTTATTGAAATATTTCTTGCTTGCAATTCTTTTTGTAATTCCAATAACCTTTCTTTAATAGTTCCGCTACTATTAGTATAAGATTCACTTACAGAGTGGGGGGTGGTAATTATTTTCTGATAACCTAGAGACTTAAGTTTTTCAATATATTTAACACTTGTTTCTAAATCAGTACTGCTATTAGCACCACCATGTATAAGATGAGCATTCACATCTACCTTCAACATTTCCCCAAATGTTGTTTTTGCCTTTTTTTCAAAAAAAGAGAACATTATAAATTTTAGTTATTAGGTAAACAAATAAGCCACGAATCCGAATAGACAACTCAGCTCTATAAGATAATATTAGTACAATAGCACTAACCTATATTTTGTGACATTTCCCATCAAAATTTAAAATATTCAAATAGCAGTATTACCCATATATTTTATAAGAATATATGAACTGTGATACTAAAAACAACTTTTAATGTATTGGAATATTCTATATAGATTTGGTAAAAACTAAATCTATTACATGCTTTCTTAAGTTTTTTTTATTTAAAACTTAATTTCCGTAAGAGGTTCTCTCTATTCTACCCTGTATTTTAGAAGTAATATCTTGTATGATATTATCTAACTCTTTAGCAGTTGATTGAATATCTTGAAAAAAGGATTCTTTCTCAGAATCTGATAACGAATTGTCTTGCAGGATGCTAACTATGCCCATTAAACGTGCTAAAGGAGCTCTCACCAAATGTGATTGTTGCCATACAATTTCGTTCAACAATTTAGTTTGTTTTGTGAGTTTATTTACACACTCCTTCATAAACATATCATCTTTATTGATATTCGATAATAGACTCTTTTTTGGTACCTCAGATATAGCTTCTATAGTATTTTGATTTTCCACAATATATTTTAAAGCTCGCATTTTATCTGTCTGAACACCAATTCCAGCGAAACTTGATCTTCTACCTAAATTATTATAGACCCCTATATCCTGCAAGCCACTTGAGGATAACTCATAAAATTTATCAGCCATTATTTTAGATACTTGATTATTAGGAATTTGTATATTCGATTATTAGGAAATTGCGTTTTTTAGCGATTTAAGCATGTCGATATTAATAGGCTTAGTCAAAAAAGAAATTACCTGTGGATAAGATTCTGCTTTCTTGAAGTCGGCCGCACTGATTGAGGAGCTGACAATTACAATCAGTAAATTATCTTTTAATCTACTTTTGTTAATACTATCTAAAAACTCCCATCCATTCATAATGGGCATATTAATATCTAGAAAAACAAGGTATCGTGAAGGGTTTTGCTCCGAAATAAAGTCTAGGGCATCTTTTCCATTATCAAATAACATTGGTTTAGAAGATAGCCCAGCACTATTCAGCAAAAAAGTATGCATCCTTTGAATGATTTTGTCATCATCAACAATCAATGTGGCAATATCTGAGGGGATGTCTAATGTTTCAATATTTTTTTGATACATGACTATATAAAAGTTGTATTAAAGGGATACTAAACAAGTTGAAATACTTACTTATTATTCAAAAAAAACTCTAAAAATTGTTTTCTTTGAGCTCTACTTAATGGTAGTTCTTTAACATTATTACCACTAAGAATAATTTTACTTTCTTCTACCGAGATTATTTTGCTTTTATTGGCCAAAAACCTTCTGTGCACTTGAATAAAACAACTTTCTGATAAGGTCTCTTTCATTGATTTCAAGGAAGCTAAATCCACGTAACATTCATTCCCCACAAAAATTTTTACATAATCAGAATATGACTCCACGTAATCTATATCGTTAATCGGAACTTTTATAGATCTTCCTTTATCTTTCAAAACAATAAACCCAGAACAATCTGCTACATTATCTAACTTCATCATCTTTTTTACTTTCTCCATGGCTTGCATGAATCTTCGAAAAGTGAAGGGTTTTCTCAGATAATCTACTACATTGAACTCGAATGCTTGCACTGCGTATATATCATAAGCCGTTGTTATAATAACATAGGGCATTATTGGCAATTCAGCTAGGAAATCTAGGCCGTTTTTATCTGGTAAGATTATATCTAAAAATATTACATCAATCTTAACAGAATTTTTTTCTATAAAAGTACGAGCTGCTTCTATAGTTTCAAAAACTCCTAAAATGTTTAGTTCTCCATCGAAAGCCTTACAATTTCTGATGAGCGTCTGCTGTGACAAAAAATCATCTTCTATTATAATACAATTCATAAGACTTTTCCCCCTGATACATGTAAAAAACGACTAGCCGTTATAATTCTGTAATAAAACATTTACTTAAAGCACAAAATGCAAGAGTAATAACTAATAACAACCAGACTAACTCAAATTATTTTTATACTTAATTCGCAAGAACTGATACAATATTAGCTAATCTGATAGACAAAATTACTATACAATTCGACGAATTGCCATTTATACTCTATAAATGGCAAGTGATTCGAACTAAAAGAATCCTTCGGACAATTTACTTCATTAACGAACCTTTTTACCTATTTGTTTATATATATGCTACTGCGAATAGCAATATTTACCAAATAATAATTAAATGTATACTTCTTTTTTGAAACTTTATACTTTTTGGGCATTATTTGTATAGAACTTTTTAACCGTAAAATATGCTCTTTATTCAATCCATAGATTTTTGACAACCAATCATAGATTTTTTTTGCTTACAACCATTTAGCTTACGTACTTTCGAGAAAAATAAAGAGATTTGATTAACAGTTTTTATTTGGAGTCTTGAGTGTAATGTATTTAAAGAAAAAGTAAATAGTCTTATATAAGTAACATAATAAGTGTTTTAAAAGTTTACCTAACCCCTATTTAAGTATAAATATTCAATAACAAGTTTAAATTGTTTTATTTAAGTAAAGTCACAGCAAGAAGTTTTTTGGTAAAAAGGAAGGTTTTACCTTCCTTTTTCTTTCCAATTAAATTTTTGTTTGAAACCCATGAGCAACTTCATAACATAATTTATTCTACCTAAAACTCAAAGTCAATAAATGTTCGCTTATCGAATGTTTGTTCACTCGTCGATAAAAAAAAACCACTCGTAGAATTTCTTCAAATAAGAATACATACATTTTAAAATTAGTATTCCTTTTGCAGAATAATTAATACGACAAAACTCTTTATCTCTATTTTAAAAATTAATATTTACTATTTTTAAAATTCAATAGTTTCCTAAATACTTATAATTATAATTTTCAAGCCATAAAAACTAAG